>JBIOUP010000033.1:0-6396 GCA_044867305.1 Dermatophilaceae bacterium | reverse complement strand
CCGCCGCCGGGGCGCATAGCGTGGGCGAACGGCATACCCTCGCAGCGGCTGCCCGACGCGGTCGGCCCCGGCCCGCAGCTGGGTCCGGTCGGCGAGGCGGCCGCTCTCGAGCGGTGGCGGGCCTTCCGCGACACGGCGCTCGAGCAGTACGGCTCCGGCCGCGACCGGCCGGATCTCGATGCGACGAGCCGGTTGTCGGCCTCGCTGAAGTACGGCGAAATGCACCCGCGAACGCTCCTTGCCGATCTGGCCGACCGCGACCGGAACAACGCGGTCACCCGCTACATCACCGAGCTGTGCTGGCGGGAGTTCTACGCCGACGTGCTGTGGCACCACCCGCAGTCGGCGTGGCAGGACCTGCGTGCCGACTTGCGCAGCATCCCTTATGCCGACGTCGACAGCCCGGACGTGGCGGCAGCGGTCGAGGCCTGGCGTCACGGCCGCACCGGGTATCCACTCGTCGATGCGGGCATGCGCCAGCTGCTCGCGCAGGGCTGGATGCACAACCGGGTGCGCTTGGTGACTGCCAGCTTCCTGGTCAAGGACCTGCACGTGTGGTGGCCGGTCGGAGCCCGGCACTTCCTCGAGCACCTGCAGGACGGCGACCTGGCCTCCAACAACCACGGCTGGCAGTGGACCGCAGGCACTGGCACGGACGCGGCCCCGTACTACCGCGTCTTCAACCCGGTCACGCAGGGGCTGCGCTTCGACCCGAACGCGCACTACGTGCGCCGGTGGGTACCCGAGCTGGCCCACCTGGCCGGAGCCGCCGCGCATGAGCCTTGGAAGCACTCCGACGGCTATGCGCACGGCTACCCCGCGCGGATCGTCGACCACGACGTCGAACGCCAGGAGGCGTTGCGCCGGTATGCCGCGGCCCGCGCCTGACGGGCGGCACGGACACCACCCGATCCCAGCATCGGTCAGTAGGTGCGGTTGTCCGTCCGATAGCGGGGTCTTCTGACCGTGAGTGTTGTCGGGACGCCGAGGTTCTCACTGCCGTGGGAGCACCGTCAGCACGCGAGCCATGTAGTCGCGGAACTCCGCCAGGTAGGTGCGCAGGAACTCACGGGTGCTCTCGAGCGTGACTTCGCCGTCGTCGGCGAACACCTCCGGGCTGTAGGTGATGTAGGCCTCCGGCGCGGTCATCTGCCGGGCGTTGCAGAAGCTCAGCACACCGCGAAGGCTCTGCTGGCCGAGGGCCGTGCCGATCTGGCCGATCGAGGCACCGATCACTGCGGCCGGGATGTGGTCGAAGGAGTTCTGCCCCCACGGGCGCGATGCCCAGTCGATGGCGTTCTTGAGGGCCCCGGGAATGGACCGGTTGTACTCCGGGCTGACGAAGAGCACCGCGTCGGCCCGCCCGATGGCCTCCTTCAACGCGAGCGCCTCCGGCGGGTAGGCGGAGTCGTAGTCCGGGCTGTACAACGGCAGGTTCCCGATGCCGATCTCCGTGAACGCGAGGTCCTCGGGCGCCAACCGGATCAAGGCCCGCGACAAGACCCGGTTGATCGAGGTGGACGACAGGCTGCCGACGAAGTATCCGACCTGGTAGGTGCGCATCACGGCCTCTCGAACTGGTTGGTCGCCCCGCCGGACTGCTCATCCGGCGGGGCGTTCAGTGCCCCGAGCGACTATGCCCAAGATCCCGTCACGGCAAACGATGAACCAGTGCCGCCCCCTTCACGCGTGGGCGACACTGGTGCTCGGATGAGCGATCAGCTCACCGCGTGCTTGACCCCCTCGATGCGCAGCATCCGCGCGATCACGAGGTCCAGCTCGCTGTCGTCGAAGATCTTCTTCCAGTCGTCCTTGATGACGGCCTCACGGCCGTAGGTCATCGCGATGTGGCAGGCCTCCGAGAACGGGTTCGAGCCCTTCAGCGCGTTGGCCAGCGCGACCTGGGTGTGCCCGTACAGCATTGCCTTGGCGGCGCCTTCGGGGACACCGACCTTGTTGACGGTCTCCTCGAGCGCCTCCTTGAGCAGCGCCCCGATCATGCAGGCGATCGTCTCCACGAGCGTGGGCTCCAGGACGGCCAGCTGCTTGACGCTCACCCAGTGCACGTCGACCACGGGTGCGTACATGGTGCGGATCACCGCGTCCGCGGCGTCCTTGGCGCGCGCGTCGGTGGACTCGATGGCGGCCACGACCTCCTGAGGCGCCGCGATGCCGCCGAAGGTGTCGTTCCACTGCTCCGTGGTGGTGCGCTGCAGGAAGATCGACGGATGGCAGGGGTGTGCCACAGCCACGTGAACGCCCTCACGGGAGGCCACCAGGCCGGCATACGCGGCGGCGGGGTCGAGGGTGAGCAGGACCGACCCGGGCTTCATCACCGGCACGAGCTGTTCGGAGATGCTGCCCAGCACGACGTCCGGTACGGCGAGGATCACCACATCGGCCTGCTCGGCCGCCGCCTCCGAGTCGATGACCTCGCGGCCCAGCCCCTTGAGCGTCTCCTGACCGGCGGGCGAGCTCTCGCTGAAGAGCACGCGGTACTCGCTCTTCTCCAGGTTGTTCGAGACGCGTAGCCCCATCTTGCCGGCGGCGCCGATCACGGCGACGGTGAGCTGGTCAGCTGTCATGGTGTGCTCCTCAGGGTGTCGGTTCTTCTCAGTGTGGCGACGTTGTGCCGGGTCCATCGGTCCTCCACCGCGGCGGTGGTCTCGAAGCGCTCCTGCCAAGGCAGCCAGTGCTCGACGATCTGGTTGACGCTCGGTGCGGGCGCGACGGCAGCGATCATGGCGTCGTAGTCGAGCAGGCCCTGGCCGAGCGGGCAGCCCACGAGCGTGAAGCCCACCCATCCGGCCTGACGGGTGAACTCGAAGTCCTTGACGTGGATGTTGAGCACCCGCGGGGCGGTGCGCGCGACGACGTCCGCCGGCAGCTCGAGGCGGGCGACGCAGTTCGCCGGGTCGAGGCACACGCCCAGGTTCGGGCTGTCGACGCCGTCGATGACCGCCATGAGGTCAGCGGTCGAGACCTGCTCGTAGGTCTCCAGCGCCAGGCTCACCCCGGCGTCCTCGTATGCCGGCAGCACCTGCTTGAGCAGGGTGGTCGCCTCCTCGGTGCTCGGCTGGTGATCGGCCGTCCGCAGCATGCTGCGCACCAGCGTGACGTCGAGCGCCTTGGCCAGCTCGAGGTAGCGCAGCAGATGCTCGACGCGCACCCCCCGCGTGCCCAGTTCGAGCCGGACGTCCACGTCCGACGCCGTCGCGCCGACCTGCCGCAGCTGCTGCACGGTGGAGGACTCGATGGCGGGGTAGTCACAGATCTGGAAGACGCCGACCCCGAGGTCGTGGGTCTGCTCGAGCATGTCGATGAGGGTCAGGGGGCGTGGCGCCCGGTCGGACCACCGCCAGAAGAAGGCGTAGGTGCTCAGGCCGATGGCCATGCGGCTCTCCTTTCCTGGGGGTGGTCGGGTCTGGGGTTGGGTCAATGGCAAGTCAGCCGACGAGGCTGCGGGAGCGCAGGGCGAGGACCTCGTCGAGGACCTGCCCGACGGCATACGGGTCGTGGGCGAAGCGACCGAGGAACAAGCCCGTCACGGCGCCGTCGAGCTCGGTGAGCAGACCTGGGCCGGCGCTGCCGCCGTAGATGACCCGATGGCCGCGCACCGCCTCGGTGCCCCCGAGCGCACGGGCCAACCCGGCGCAGACGGCACGGATGTGCTCGACGCCGGCCGGGCGGCTCGCTCCGATCGCCCAGCGCGGCTCGTAGGCGACGACGACCGGCGCGAGAAGCCCTCTCTCCCGAGCGTCCTGCAGGTCGCGGTCGAGCTCGGCGACACATGCTTGGGTCGCCGCGGCGGTGCCGGCGTCGGACTCCTCGCCGACACAGATGACCGGGGTCAGCTCGTTACGTAGCGCGGCAGCCACTTTGGCCGAGACCACCTCGTCGGTCTCGCCGAGGGCTCGCCGCTCGGCGTGTCCGACCTCGGCGTACCGCGCGCCGGCCTCGCGCAGGATCGGACCACCGACGTGGCCGGTCCAGGCGCCCAGGTCCTCCCAGAACAGGTCCTGGGCGCCGACCGATATGGGGGTGCCGGCGAAGATGTCCGCCACCGGCAGCAGCGCGGGCAGCACCGGCAGCACGAACAGCTCCGCGGCGCCTGACGCGATCGCCTCGTGGTCGGCCGCGATCCGGGCGACCTGCTCGCACCACTGCACGGTCTCGCCCAGCCCGAAGTACATCTTCAGGCTCACGCCGATGGTGTATGCCGCCGGGTTCGTCATCAGGCCAAGCCCGACCTTCCGTGTGTTCTGAATGTCATTCGACCGTGATCACGTCGGACACCGACGCGACAATGAGGGCCAAAGAGATCGCCCCGGCGTCCGGCGTCCCGACGCTGCGTTCGGCAAGTGGGCGGGCGCGACCGATTCTCGGCGTGAGGCGGGCGGTGTCCTGGGCCGCGGTTTCGGCCACCCGTGCGGCCTTGGACCAGGCCACCGCGAGCCGGTCACCGTGCTCCACCGCCGAGCTGAGCGCATCACTGAAGGGGATCAGGACGTCGACCATCGTCTTGTCCCCCAGGGCGGCCTTCCCGACGGTCAGCACCGACTGGGTGGCCTGGCGCACGCCCTCGGCCACGGCCTTGCCGTTGGGGGGGTCCTGGTCGCCCAGCGTGCCGCCGAGGGCCCGCAGAGCCACGCCCCACAGTGCCCCGGACGTCCCCCCGGCGCTGTCGGCCCACGCGTCCGCCGCCCGCTGCAGCACGGTTCCGGCGCCGGCGCCGAGCTGCAGGCTCTCGCGGGCGCTGCTCGCCGCGGCGAGCGAGCCGCGCTGCATCCCGATCCCGTGGTCGCCATCGCCGGCTACCGCGTCGATCCGACCGAGCTCGTCGGCGTTGGCGTCGATGACGTCGCGGACCGCCTCGAGAGCCGTGGCGACGGCCCGGGCCGACGCCTGGGAGGCCTCGCTGGCCCACGGCACGGCGGTGTCGGCCTCGACGACGAGCAGGTCCTGCTCCTGGCTCTCGCCACGCGCTGCAACGGCGCCCTTGCGGTATGCCGGGGTGTCGGCTGCGGCGGTCCACAGCGGCTCGAGCTCCTCGTCGAGCCAGAACAGCGTCAGCGAGGCACCGGCCATGTCGAAGCTGGTGACCAGCTCGCCGACCTCCGGGTCGACGATCTGCACGCCCGCCGCCTCGAGCAGCTGGGCCACCCGGCGGTAGACGACGAAGAGCTCCTCGTACTTCACCGAACCCAGCCCGTTGAGGATGACCGCGGCCCGTCGCCCGTCCGGGTGCTCGACGCCCGCCGGCAGCTCGGCCAGCAGCGTCGTGACGAACAGCTCGGCGAGCTCGTCGGCGCTGGGCACCGGCGTGTCCCTGATCCCGGGCTCGCCGTGGATGCCCAGGCCCACCGACATCTGGCCCTCGGGCACCGTGAACAGCGGCTCCTGCGCGCCGGGCAGGGTGCATCCGGCGAACGCGATGCCGAACGAGCGGGTGCGCTCGTTGGCCAACGTGGCCAGCCGGACCACCTCGTCCAGGCCGAGGCCGGCGTCCGCGGCCGCCGCGGCCACCTTGAACACCGCGAGGTCCCCCGCGACGCCGCGGCGCTTGTCCGCCTCGGCGAGGGTCGCGCTGGCGACGTCATCGGTCACGGCGAGCGTCCGGCATACGATGCCCTCGGCGTCCAGGCGCTGCTTGGCCAGCCCGAAGTGCAGCACGTCCCCGGCGTAGTTGCCGAAGAGCAGCAGCACCCCGCCGCCGGCCGACGCTGCCTTGGCGACCGCGTAGACCTGCTGTGCCGACGGCGAGGCGAAGACGTTGCCGACCACGGCGCCGTGCGCGAGGCCCGGTCCCACGAGTCCGGCGAACGCGGGGTAGTGGCCACTGCCGCCGCCGACGACGACCGCGACGTGCCCGGGGGTCTTGGGGCTGTTGCGGACGACCCCACCCGGGACCGGTCGGACCCAGCGCCGGTGGGCGGCGATGAATCCTTCCAGTGCCTCATGGGCGAACTGGGCTGGGTCGTTGGCAAGGCGGGTCATGCTCGTCAGCCTCCGTGACAGTACGCGGGCAGGTGGGTGGATGTGGACGGTGCGCAGTGCTGGCCGTCAGTGTCCGCCGGCGACCAGCTGCGTGGCCGGCTGGCCATGGTCGTCGTCCCGACGGGTCCGGCGGCTCAGGCCGACCATGAGCACCGCGGAGAGGAGCATCAGGCCACCCACCACGAACATCGGCAGGACGTACGAGCCCGAGAAGTCCTTGAGCCATCCGGTGACGTAGCCGGCTGCGAACCCGGCGACGTTACCCATGGTGTTGATCAGGGCGATGCCAGCGGCGGCCGCGGCTCCGGTGAGGAAGCGCGACGGCACCGTCCAGAAGACCGGCAGAGCGGCGAAGATCGAGCACGCCGTGACCGTGATGACGGCGACCGTGGTGACCGG
>JBIOUP010000032.1:0-11841 GCA_044867305.1 Dermatophilaceae bacterium | reverse complement strand
AAGCCGCTCGACGCGCAGTGGATCGAGCCCCAGCCGCGCCAGGCGCTGCACGACACCATCGCCTCGGAGGACACCGCCAAGGACGAGGGGCACGGCCCGAAGAGCTGGTCGGCCGCGCTGGGCAACTTCCGGGTCTGGTACTTCTGCCTGATCTACTTCTGCATCCAGATCGCGGTGTACGGGATGACGTTCTTCCTGCCCCAACAGGTCGCCGCCATCACCGGTCAGAGGCTCGGGTTCCAGGCGGCTCTCGTCACCGCCATCCCGTGGGTCGTCGGCCTGGCGTCGGTCGCCTACTTCCCCGGCCTGGCCGACCGCACCCGAAAGCACCGCGTCATCGGGGTCAGCCTCATGGTGGTCACGGGGTGTGGGATCGCCATGTCGAACATCTTCTCGGGAACGCCGACCCTGGCCATTCTCGGACTCTGCATGGCCGCGGCCGGTTTCGTGGGGATGCAGCCGATCTTCTGGACGTTGCCGACCGAGTACATGACCGGGTATGCCGCGGCCGCCGGAATCGGTCTGGTCAACTCCCTGGGCAACCTCGGCGGCTTCCTCGCACCGAACATGCGCACATGGGCGGATACCCAGTTCGGCAAGGGAGCCGGGTTGTACACGCTCGCCATCGGCGCCTTCATGGCAGCCATCCTCTTCGGCGCCACGAAGTTCCTGAAGACGGCGAACGAGATCGAGGCGGGTCACATCGAGGGCATCGACCCGGCTCTGACCGCCGGGCACGGACTCACCGCCCACCCGCACTCCGGCTAGGAGCATCCGTGCCCGTGGCGCTTGCCGACCTGCTGGACGGCATACCGCAAGGACCACCCGTGACGGCCGCAGCGGTCGCCGACCTGACGTCCTCGGCCAGGCGGGTTCTCGTCGTCCTGGACGACGACCCGACCGGGACCCAGTCGGTGGCTGACCTGCCTGTACTCATGACCTGGACCGCCGACTCCATGGAGTGGGCCCTCAGGCAGGGCGAACCGGCCGTGTACGTGATGACGAACAGCCGAAGTCTCGGAGCGCCGGACGCCCGCCAGCGCAACCACGAGGTGGCCCGGGCGGCCTTCGCGGCGGCCGCCCGCGTCGGTGTGCGGGTGGACTTCGTGTCGCGGTCGGACTCGACCCTGCGTGGGCACTTCCCCCTGGAGCCCGACGCGCTCGCCGAGGAGGTGCTAGCCGCCACCGGCAACCCAGTCGACGGCGTCGTCGTCGTGCCGGCCTTCGGAGAGGCGGGGCGGGTCACGGTCGACTCCGTCCACTACGCGGGCAGCCCACTCGACGGCTACACCCCGGTCGGGGAGACCGAGTTCGCGCGAGACGCCACCTTCGGGTACCGCTCGTCGGACTTGCGCGACTGGGTCGCGGAGAAGACCGCGGGCCGCGTCGCCGCCCGTGACGTGGCCCGGGTGAGCCTGCGCACCCTGCGCACCGACCCCGACGGCGCGGTCGCTGTGCTGCGCGGCCTGCGGGACGCCCAACCGGTCGTCATCGACATCGTCGAGGAGAACGACCTGCGACTGCTCGCTGTGGCTCTGTATGCCGCGGAAGGGCAAGGCTCCCGGCTGATCTACCGGGTCGGACCGCCTTTCGTCCGCGCCTTCATCGGGCAGGAGGTCACGCCGCCGCTGGAGGCACGCGACATCGCCGCCATCCGACAGGGCGGCCGAGCCGAGCACGCGCACGGCGGGCTCATCGTCGTCGGGTCCCACGTGTCGATGACGACGCTCCAGCTGGACCGCCTCGTGGACCGCAGCCACCCGACCGAGCTGGAGCTGGACGTCAGCACCATCCTCTCCGAGGGTGCCGAGCAACACGTCCGCGACGTCGCCCGCGCCGCCGCCGAGGCCCTCGCGGACGGCAACGTCGTCATCCGCACGACGAGGACGCTGGTGCGTACCGATGACGCGGACGAGTCGCTGGCGATCGCTCGACGCGTGTCGACCGCCGTGGTCGATGTGGTCCGGCAGGTGCTCAAGTCGCGGCCGCCCAAGTTCGTCGTCGCCAAGGGCGGCATCACCTCCTCGGACGTCGCCGCCCGCGGGTTGTCCATCGAGCGCGCCATGGTGCGCGGGCCCATGCTGCCGGGCATCGTCTCCCTCTGGGACCCCATCGACGGGCCGGCCCGGGGCATCCCCTACATCGTCTTCGCCGGCAACGTAGGCGGACCGGAGTCCCTTGCCGACGTCGTCGACAAGCTGTCCGCCTGACCCGGGTTGCACGTGAGGAGAGGATGATGAGAGCACTCGTCATGACCGCCCCCTGGACGCTGGCCGTCGCCGAGGTCGACGAGCCGGCGCCCGGTCCCACCGACGTCGTCATCGAGATCCTGGCGACCGGAATCTGCGGGTCGGACTTCCACGGCTTCACCGGCGAGACCGGCCGACGCCAGCCCGGCCAGATCATGGGGCACGAGACCGTCGGGCGGGTCGCGTCGTTGGGCGAGCAGGTGACCGGGCTCTCCGTCGGTGACCTCGTCACGGTCAACCCGGTGCTCTCGTGCGACGCGTGCGAGGTCTGCGCCTCAGGCAACGAACAAAGCTGCCCGAACCGCACGGTCATCGGGGTGACGCCACACATCCAGTCGGCCTTCGCCGACTACCTGACGGTCCGCGCGTCCAACGTCGTCTCGCTTGCCGCAGGCCGGTCGCCGGAGCTGGGCGCCCTGGTCGAGCCGCTCGCCGTGGGCTACCACGGCGCCCGGCGCGGGGGGTGCTCCGACCTGGACCGAGTCCTGGTCATCGGGGGCGGCCCCATCGGGCAGGCGGCCTATCTGGGCGCAGTTCGGTGCGGCGCGACGGACATCGTCGTCTCAGATATCAACCCGGCCCGCCGCGAGCTGTGCGCCGGGCTGGGAGCCCGGGTGGTCGACCCGAGCGCGGGCGAGCTTGCCGGCACGGTGCCGGACGCGCTCGGTGCCCCGGCGAGCCTGGTCATCGACACCGTGGGGATCACACCGACTCTTGCCGATGCCATGACCTGCTCGACCCTGGGGTCGCGGATCGTCCTGGTCGGTATGGGGGCGCCTCGGGTCGAGCTGGGTGCGTTCGCGATCTCGACCGAGGAACGCTCGCTCATCGGCAGCTTCTGCTACTCGCGTGTCGACTTCGCCGAGACTGCCGCCTGGGTCGGCACCACCGACCTGCCGCTCGACGGGCTCATCGACGGGCGGGTCGGATATGACGGTGCCCAGGCCAGCTTCACCGCATTGGCCAACGGCACCAGCCGGGCCAGCAAGATCCTCGTCTTCCCGCACGGTGCACCGGGTCCGCGGGATGACGGGCTCGGGGGAGACGGGTGATGCGGGGACCCAGGATCGCGCAGGTCCGTGCCTACACGGTGAGTGCGGCCGGGGGGGCGGACTACCACGACCAGCAGGGCTACCACTGGATCGACGACCACATCTCGACCCCGATGGCCAAGTACCCGGGGTATGCCGAGTCGCGCCGCTCCTTCGGGATCAACGTCCTGGGCAGTCTCGTCGTGCAGATCGAGGCAGACGACGGGACCGTGGGCTTCGGCGTGACGACCGCGGGAGAAATCGGCGCGTGGGTGGTCGAGAAGCATCTGGCGCGGTTTCTCGAGGGCCGCCACGTCGCCGACCTCGAGATCATCTGGGAGCAGATGTACCTGTCCACCCTCTTCTACGGCCGCAAGGGAGTCGTCCTCAACGCGATCTCGGCCGTCGACCTGGCCCTGTACGACCTGCTCGGGCGGATCCGCCAGGTGCCGGTCTTCGACCTGCTCGGAGGCCCGGTCCGCGACGAGCTGATCTTCTACGCCACCGGGGCTCGCCCCGACCACGCCAGGCGCCTCGGGTTCATCGGCGGGAAGCTGCCGGTACATCACGGCCCGGCCGAAGGCGACGCCGGGCTGCGCGCGAACCTCGGGGAGCTGGCGAGCATGCGCCAACGCGTGGGTGACGACTTCTGGCTCATGTGGGACTGCTGGATGAGCCTGGACCTCAACTACGCCACGCGCCTGGCGATCGGCAGCCACGAGATCGGCCTGAAGTGGATCGAGGAGGCGCTGCTTCCCGACGACTACTGGGGCTACCGCGAGCTCCGGGCTGCCGTGCCGCCGGGCCTGCTGGTGACGACGGGCGAGCACGAGGCAACCCGGTGGGGATTCCGGCTCCTGCTCGACATGGGCTGTGCTGACATCATCCAGCCCGACGTCGGGTGGTGCGGCGGGATCACCGAGCTGCTGAAAATCTCCGCACTCGCCGACGCTCACGGGGTCTTGGTCGTCCCGCACGGTTCGAGCGTCTACTCCTACCACTTCGTCGTCACGCGTCAGAACAGTCCGTTCTCGGAATTCCTCATGATGTCGCCAAACGCGGACGAGGTCGTTCCGATGTTCACCCCGCTGCTGCTCGGCGAGCCGGTACCGCAGAACGGTCGGCTGCGGGTCCCCGAGACGCCCGGGTTCGGCGTCGAGCTCAACCCCGACTGCTCCCTCGAACGACCCTTCATGCACTGACCCTCGCCGAGCTCGCCCGGCCCCGACGGAGGAGCACAGCCACACGAGGACCATGACTGGGAGGAGTTGCCATGCGCGTCGTCATCACCGGAGGGCACGGGTTCATCGGCAGGACCCTCGCCCGAGAGATCCTCGTCCGGGGCAGGGTGCGTGGAGAGCGGGTGGACGAGATCGTCCTCGCCGACCTGTTCGTACCCGCCACCTCTGAGTTCGACACCGTCCCTGACGTGCGTACCGTCGGGGGTGACCTGGCTGCCAGCCTGCCGGAGCTGTTCGCCGACCCCGTCGACATCGTCTTCCACCTGGCCTCCGCCGTGTCCTCGGAGTGCGAACGCGACTTCGACCTCGGCATGGACAGCAACCTGCGGGGCACCCAGGCGGTGCTCGAGTCGGCGCGAGCCCAGGCCGAGGCGGGCGGCCCCCAGGCAACGCTGGTCTTCTCCAGCAGCGTCGCCGTCTACGGAAGCGACCCGGCGATGCCCCTGCCGGACGTCGTGTCGGAGGCCACGCTGGCGACCCCGCAGTCCAGCTACGGGGCCCAAAAGCTCGCGTGCGAGACGCTCATCGCCGACTACACCCGCAAGGGGTTCCTCGACGGGCGGGTGCTGCGCCTCATGACGGTGGCGATCCGCCCCGGCGCGCCGAACGCGGCCGCCTCCAGCTTCGTCTCCGGCATCGTCCGCGAGCCCTTGGCCGGCATCGACACGACCTGCCCAGTCTCGCCGGACCAGATGCTGGCTATCGCATCCCCACGGCGAACCGTCGCGGGCATCCTCACCGTCGCCGAGGCCGCCCGTGGGTCCAGCGCCGGTGAGCTGACCGGCCGACTTCCGGTGAACCTGCCCGCGCTCACCGTCAGCGTGGGTGAGATGCTGACGGCGCTCGGCACGGTCGCCGGCGAAACGGTCGCTGCCCGAGTCAAGATGGTCGACGACCCGGCAATCGAGCAGATCGTCGGGTCCTGGCCGGCCCGTTTCGACAACGCGCGCGCCGCCGCGCTCGACATCACACCCGACCCCGACATCGAGTCGGTCATCAAGCAGTACATCGACGACCATCCTGAAGCCCTCGCCAGCCGTTGATGTCACCTGGGCTCTCAGGTTCGCGGGTTTGGCATAACGCAGCGCTGACGCTGTAACGCCAACGAAACACCTGTGCGGCAGGATCGGAACATGGACCGCCAGCAAGAGTTCGTCCTCCGCAGCATCGAAGAGCGTGACATTCGGTTCGTCCGACTGTGGTTCACCGACGTACTGGGCACCCTCAAGTCGGTCGCGGTGGCGCCCGCCGAGCTCGAAGGCGCGTTCGCCGAGGGCATCGGCTTTGACGGCTCGGCGATCGAGGGGTTCGCGCGGGTCTACGAGGCCGACATGTTGGCCAAGCCCGACCCCGCCACCTTCCAGGTGCTGCCGTGGCGCGGCGAGAACCCCGGCACCGCAAGGATGTTCTGCGACCTGCTGACCCCCGACGGCCAGCCCAGCTTCGCCGACTCCCGCCATGTGCTCCGCCGGGCGCTTGCCGCGGCCACCGACCAGGGATTCACCTTCTACACCCACCCCGAGATCGAGTTCTTCCTGCTCGAGCACCAGCGCGGCAAGCGGGTGACCCCCATTCCCGTCGACAACGCGGGGTACTTCGACCACGTGGCCAGCGGCATGGCACACGACTTCCGACGGGCCACGATCACCCTGCTGGAGAGCATGGGCATCTCGGTCGAGTTCAGCCACCACGAGGGCGCACCCGGCCAGAACGAGATCGACCTGCGCTACGCCGACGCACTCTCGACGGCCGACAACATCATGACCTTCCGGACCATCGTCAAGGAGGTCGCTCTCGAGGAGGGCATCAGCGCGTCGTTCATGCCCAAGCCGTTCCGCGAGCACCCGGGGTCGGGCATGCACACCCACCTGAGCCTGTTCGAGGGCGACGCCAACGCCTTCCACGAGGCCGGCGCGCCGTACCACCTCAGCCAGACCGCCCGCCAGTTCATCGCCGGGCTGCTGCGCCACGGCGCCGAGATCACCGCAGTGACCAACCAGTGGGTCAACTCCTACAAGCGGCTCTGGGGCGGCGGCGAGGCACCGGCATACCTCACCTGGGGCCACAACAACCGGTCCGCCCTCGTTCGGGTGCCGATGTACAAGCCGGCCAAGGGAAACGCGACTCGCATCGAGTTCCGCTCGCTCGACTCGGCCTGCAATCCCTATCTCGCGTTCGCCGTGGTGCTGGCTGCCGGGCTCAAGGGCATCAAAGAGGGTTACGAGCTGCCTCCGGAGGCCGAGGACGACGTCTGGCAGCTCACCGACGCCGAGCGGCGGGCGATGGGCATCCAACCGCTGCCTTCCTCGCTTGGCCGGGCCCTGGAAGCCATGGAGAAGAGTGAGCTGGTCGCCGAGACACTGGGTGAGCACGTCTTCGACTTCTTCCTGCGCAACAAGCGTCAGGAGTGGCGCGACTACCGCCAGCAGATCACCCAGTTCGAGCTGGACCGCTACCTCATGCGGCTCTAGTACGCTCGATTCCTCGTGGACCGCACCAGCAGTCTCGAGGGGGAGCTGGCCCGGCTGGGGTTCGCCGACCCGGGTCGGTCCACCCAGCTGCTCGGCGAGCCTGTGTTGGCTCAGGTTCTCGACGCCGACACCACCACGGTCGCAGAGAGCCTGGCCATCGGGCTGTCCGCCGTCGCCGACCCCGATCTGGGCGCCCGTGCGCTCGTGCGCCTCGCCGAGGGCGTGACGTCAGCGGGTATGCCGTCCGGCCCGGCCCGTGCCCCGCAGGAATGGCGGGCCGGCGCGCTCAAGGACCTGCTGGCCACTCAGTCGGACCGAAGGGCTCGGCTGCTCGCCGTGCTCGGCGGTTCACGGGCGCTCGGCGAGCACCTGGCGATCCACCCCGACCACTGGCCCGACGTCGCTGACGCGGCGCCGGCAACCGGCGAGCAGCTACGGGAGCGGCTCACCACCGCCGTCCTACCGGAGCGACGAGCCGAGCGCACGGCATACGACGCACTGCGGGTCGCCTACCGCCGAGAGCTGCTGCAGATCGCCGCGGTCGACCTGTCGCATAGCGACCCAGTCGCGCACCTTCCCGTCGCAGCCGAGGCGTTGGCCCACCTCGCTGAGGCCGCCCTGGAGGCCGCGTTGGTCATCGCCCGCGAGGAGTTCGGGCCGGGCCATGAGGCTGCCCGACTGGCCGTCATCGGCATGGGCAAGACGGGCGGCGGTGAGCTGAACTACGTCTCGGATGTCGATGTCGTGTTCGTCGTCGAGCCGGCCCCAGGGTTCGAGGAGGAGCGCGCCCTGCGGGTCGGGGCGGCGCTGGCGACCAGCCTCATGCGGGCCTGTGCGGCATCCACCGCCGAGGGCACCCTGTGGCCCGTCGATGCGGCGTTGCGGCCGGAGGGCAAGCAGGGTCCGCTCGTGCGCACGGTCGCGAGCCACCGGGCCTACTACGAGCGGTGGGCCAAGACCTGGGAGTTCCAGGCGCTGCTCAAGGCCTGGGTGTCAGCCGGCGACGTCGAGCTCGGCCGGGCCTACAAGGAGGCCCTGCGCCCGCTCATCTGGGGCGCCGCGGGCCGGAAGAACTTCGTCGAGGACGTGCAGGCCATGCGCCGACGGGTCGAGGAGCACGTCCCCCCAGGGGAGGCGGACCGCCAGCTCAAGCTCGGCCGCGGCGGCCTTCGCGACATCGAGTTCAGCGTGCAGCTGCTGCAGCTGGTCCACGGCCGCCATGATGAGTCGCTGCGCTCGGCCACCACGTTGGAGGCCCTGACGGCGCTCGCCCGCGGGGGCTACGTGGGGCGCGACGACGCGGCGATCCTGGACACGGCATACCGGCAGCTGCGTGCTCTGGAGCACCGCATCCAGCTCTACCGCCTGCGCCGCACCCACCTCATGCCGACCGACCCGGCCGACCTGCGCTGGCTAGGGCGCGCGATGGGGCTGCGCAACGACCCGGTCAGGTCGGTCGTCGAGCTGTGGCAGTCCCAAGCCCGCGAGGTGCGCCGGATCCACGAGCGGCTCTTCTACCGGCCGCTGCTCGCGGCGGCCGCCCGGTTGGACATCAACGCCGGCTCGCTCAGCCCCGAGGCCGCCCGCGAACGGATGGCGGCGCTGGGCTTTCGGGACCCGGTCGGAGCGATGCGCCACCTCGAGTCGCTCACCACGGGCGTCTCCCGCCGGGCGGCCATCCAACGCACGCTGCTTCCGGTGATGCTGGGTTGGTTCGCCGCCGAGGCCGACCCCGACGCCGGCTTGCTCGCCTTCCGCCGGGTCAGCGAGAACCTGGGCTCGATCCCGTGGTACCTCAAGATGCTGCGCGACGAGGGCAGCGCCGCCGAACGCCTCGCCCATGTACTGGGGCGAAGCCGGTATGCCGCGGACCTGCTCGTCCGGGCCCCCGAGTCGGTCTCCATCCTCGGGGACCCCGATGGACTGGTGCCACGCACCCAGGAGGCCCTCGCCCTCACGTTGCGCAGCGCCGCCCGCCGCAAGAGCGACCCCGACGTCGCCATGGCGGCAGTGGGGGGCCTGCGCCGCCACGAGCTGGTGCGGATCGCGTTCGCCGACCTGCTCGGAGAGCTGACCCTCGCGCAGGTCGGAGTGGCGCTTTCTGATCTGGCGGCCGCCACTTTGGAGGTCGTGCTCGAAGTAGCGCAAACCGTCGTGGCCGAGGAGGACGGTAGCCAGGACCAGCTCGACATGCTCGTCGTGGGGATGGGCAGCCTCGGCGGGCACGAGATGGGATACGCGTCGGACGGCGATGTGCTCATCGTGCATCGAGTGGCCGAGGGGGTTGCCGAGGATGTCGGCCAGCGTCGGGCCGTCTCGGTCGTCCAGGAGATGGTGCGGCTGTTGAAGGCCATGGGCCAGGATTGCCTGACCATCGACCTGGACTTGCGCCCCGAAGGCAAGAACGGTCCACTGTCGCGCAGCCTGGCCTCGTTCCGCACCTACTACGAGCGCTGGGCCCGGGTCTGGGAGTTCCAGGCGTTGCTGCGCGCGCGGTGGGTGGCGGGTGACCCGGACCTGGCCGCCGACTTCATGGCGCTCATCGACCCGCTGCGCTACCCGGTCACCGGCCTCACCGCGTCCCAGACCCGTGAGGTGCGCACCATGAAGGCCCGGGTCGAGTCCGAGCGGCTCCCTCGCGGCGCAGACCGGCGCACGCACCTCAAGCTCGGGATCGGAGGGCTGACCGACGTCGAGTGGACCGCCCAGCTGCTGCAGCTGCGCCACGCGGCACACGAGCCGGGGCTTCGGGTGTCGAACACGGTCGAAGCCATCGGCGCCGCCGCTGCGGCCGGCCTGCTCGAGAGCGCCGACGCGGTACAGCTGCGCTCGGGCTGGCGCACGGCCGCGGCAGTCCGCAACGCAGCCCTCCTGTGGCGAGGGCGTCCGACCGATGCGGTGCCGAGCGACCTCCGGGACGCCGACGGCGTCGGCAGGATCGTCGGGCGGCAGCCCGGGCAGGGGGCCTCGCTCATCGAGGCCTACCTGCGCGAGGCGCGCCGGACTCGGGCCGTTGTCGATCGGGTCTTCTACCACGACGGCTGACGTCGCCTGAGTGAGTCCCGTCGCAGTCGCCTTCCGGGCGAGCACTGCCGGGCGGACAATGGACTCCCCGGCAGTGCCTCAGGCTTGGACGCGCTCGTGATCGTCGTCGGCAGCAACGGACAACCCGACTCCCAGGCCGCGCTCGCGTGGGCCGCCGACGAGGCCGCCAGGCGTCAGGTCGCCGTACGACTGGTCTACGTGCTGAGTATGCCGGCCGTTCTCGTGGGGCCGACCGGCGATGCCAGTGCGCTGCCGGAGGAGGTCTTCCAGTCCGCGCACGAGATCACCGAGCTCGCCGCCGCAGCGGTCCGAAAGCGAGGCGTGGGCCAAGTCGAGACGGCCGTCGAGGTCGGCAGCCCCGCCGCCGTCATAGTCCGTGAGTCTGAAGATGCCGAGCTGGTCGTGCTCGGCAGCCGATGCCTTGGGGACGTCGCGACGGCTCTGCTCGGATCGGTGATGGTCACGGTCACCTCGCACGCGCACTGCCCCGTCGTCGTCGTGCAGCCTCGTGCCGGGCCGCGGCTGGACTCCGACCACGGCGTCGTGGTCGGTGTCGACGGGTCGCGTCAGGCCGACCAGGCCGTGGCGTTCGCCGCTGACATGGCCGCTCGCGCGAGCGTTCCCCTTGTCGTGCTCTCCGCGTGGCATCTGCCGCGACACGGTCCGCTCGCGGCGGTGTGGTCGCCTTCCGGCAAGGACGAGAACGGCGCGAAGGCCCAATCCTTGGCTCGCGAGCCGGTGGACGGGATCGTCGAACGGCTTCGGTCGACCCACTGTCAGGTGCAGGCCGTCGGGCGGGTGGTCGAGGGTGACCCAGGCTCGGTGCTGGCCCAGGCCAGTCGCCGGGCCGGGCTCGTCGTCGTCGGCAGCCGTGGCTTGGGGGGCTTCCGCGGCCTGCTGCTCGGGTCGGTGAGCCATCACGTCGTGCACGATGCGGCTTGTCCGGTAGCGGTGGTTCGCTGACGGTCGCCGTCATGTGATTCCCTTGGCGGGTGAGCGTCCGTGTGTTCCTCCTCGACGACCATGAGATCGTCCGCCGTGGCCTGCGCGAGCTGCTGGAGCTCTCTGATGACATCGAGGTCGTCGGTGAGTCCGGCTCGGCGCAGGAGGCCGAACGCCGCATCCCCGCGCTGCGCCCAGACGTGGCGGTCCTGGATGCTCGCCTCTCCGACGGCTCGGGCATCGACGTGTGCCGGGCCATTCGCGCGGTCGACCCGTCCTTGCGCGCGCTCATCCTGACCTCCTACGACGACGAGCAGGCCCTGCGCGCGGCGGTACTCGCTGGCGCGTCGGGGTACGTGCTCAAGGACATCAAAGGCAACGACCTGGTCGCCGCCATCCGCCGGGTCGCGCGGGGCGAAGAGCTCATCGCACCGAACGTGCTCGCCCGGGTCCGCTCCTCACTCAGCGGGCCGAGCGTCGACCCGCGCCTGCGTTCGCTCACCCCGCAGGAGCGGCGCATCCTCGAGCACATCGCCAAGGGGATGACCAACCGCCAGATCGCCGACGAGATGTTCCTGGCCGAGAAGACCGTGAAGAACTACGTCACCTCGATCCTCGACAAGCTGGGCATGGATAGCCGCACCCAGGCCGCC
This sequence comes from Dermatophilaceae bacterium, assembly GCA_044867305.1. Lineage (GTDB taxonomy): Bacteria > Actinomycetota > Actinomycetes > Actinomycetales > Dermatophilaceae > Phosphoribacter. The sequence goes on along the minus strand of JBIOUP010000032.1, from coordinate 209 downwards.
GTGTATGCCGCGACGCACCGCACTTCCGGCCCGGGCCGGAAGCTGTAGTGTCGGCGCCGGGGCCGGCCGGAGGTGGGGACCTTTGGCCCTGACGGGTCCCCACGACGCGGGCGCACCATCGGCCCATGACTACCAGCCGGTCACCGTCGGCGATCTCGTATGCGCCGGGGCTCGTTGGTGACGTGGTCGCAGGGCTGGCGAACGACGGG
>JBIOUP010000031.1:0-2949 GCA_044867305.1 Dermatophilaceae bacterium | reverse complement strand
TCTGCCGCCTTGCACCGGATCTGCCGTCAAGCCGACACGCCGTCAAGCCGAACTGCCGTCCGGCGGCCCCGACGGCCCCGGCGGCCCCCGCGGCAACCGCGAGCGTGAGGCACGGCTACGGCACCTGCAGCTCGGCCTTGGGTAGCTCCTCGATGTTGACGTCCTTGAACGTCACCACGCGCACCGACTTGACGAACCGCGCCGGACGGTAGATGTCCCAGACCCACGTGTCGGTCATGGTGAGGTCGAAGAAGACCTCACCACCGTCGTTGCGCACCTTCATGTCCACGGAGTTGCACAGGTAGAAGCGCCGCTCGGTCTCGACGACGTGGGAGAACAACGAGACAACGTCGCGGTACTCGCGGTAGAGCGACAGCTCCTGCTCGGTCTCGTACTTCTCGAGATCCTCAGAACTCATCGGTCAGCACCCCAGAACCTGGCATAACCACCTCATCGGCCTCGTCCTCGCCTAACCGTTCTACCATCCCGCGCAGCCGCCACGAACGCCGATGCAGCTCGCACGGACCCACCGCCTCCAGCGCCGCGAGATGCTCGGGCGCGGCATACCCCTTGTTGACCTCCCAGCGGTATGCCGGGTGCTCGCCGGCCAGCCCCACCATGATCGTGTCGCGTTCCACCTTGGCCAGCACCGAGGCCGCGGCAACCGACGAGCAGCGCAGGTCGGCCTTGACCATCGTGGTGACCGGCAGGGCGACCGGCACCGGCTGGCATCCCTCGGCCTGCGCGGGCTCGACGAAGGCGAGCAGCCCGACTCGTTCCGGATGGGTGAGCCAGTCGTAGTTGCCGTCCAGAATCACCAGATCAGGCACCACCGGCAGCTCCGCCAGCGCCCGGGTGCCGGCCAGCCGCAACGCGGCGATGATGCCGACCTCGTCGATCTCGGCCGGGCTCGCGTGCCCCACGGCGTGCGCCTTGGACCATCGCCGGATGCGTGGCACCATCCGCTCCCGGTCCGCGGGCGCGAGCAACTTGGAGTCCTTGACACCCTGCGGCGCGCTGCGACAGGCCGGGTCGATCACCACGACTCCGACGGAAACCGGCCCGGCGAGCGCGCCCCGGCCGACCTCGTCCATGCCGGCAAGCACGGGATAGCCGTCGCGCTGCAGCGCCCGCTCGGCTCGCAGCGACGGTCTCGTCTTCCGGCCGGCGACCGCGCTCACGGAGGGGCGGTGGGCGTGGGCGAAGCGGGCTTGGCCGAGCTGGCGGGGGCCTTGCCGGGCGGCGGCACCGAGCCGAAGACCCGTTCGGGAGCGGTCAGCCAGGTCACATGGTCGAGCGGCCAGACGACGGCCACGGAGCGGCCGGTGATGTCGTCGATGGGCACCGAGCCGGTTGCCCCGGTACCGTCGTCGTGCAGCCGCGAGTCCGCCGAGTCGCTGCGATGGTCGCCCATGACCCAGACGCGCCCCTGCGGCACTGTTATGGAGAACGGCTCACGGCCCCCGTTCGGCGTGTCGCCGGGCTTGAGGTAAGGCTCGACGATCGATGTGCCGTTGACCTGGACCCGCCCGTCCTTGTCGCAGCACGAGACGGTGTCGCCTGGCAGCCCGATGACCCGCTTGATCAAGTGCTCGTTCGAGTCGTCGGGCGCCAGGCCGAGAAAGATGAGCAACCGGCTCAACGGGCTGCGGGGCACCTCGGGTAGCTCCCCCAGCCAGCCGTCCGGGTCGCTGAATACGACCACATCGCCGCGAGCCAGGTCGAAGGGGCCGGGCGTGAGCTTGCTGACGATCACCCGGTCGTCCTTGACCAGTGTGTTCTCCATGGATCCCGAGGGGATGTGGAACGGCTGGACCAGGAAGGTCTTCACGAGCAAGGACAACACCATGGCCATCCCGACCACGATGACCACCTCGCGCACGCCCGCCCACAGCGACTGCAACACGGTGCGACGAGGCGCCTCAACGGTGGCACTCGCGCCACTCTCGGGCTCGGCGCGGGACAGGCGCCGTTCCTCCTTGGGGTCAAGGAGCGGGTCGGGCTCGGAACTCATTCTCAGCGACCAGCTCCGGATGGGGTAGGGACGAAAGAGCGCACGGTCTGCCGGGGCAGCGTGCCCAACCGGCCGATGGGCCAGTATCGCACCCAAACCGTGCCGATCACGTCGTCTAGAGCAACCATGCCTCCGCCCGGATACCCAAGACGGGAGCGCGAGTCGGCGGACTCGCTGCGGTGGTCACCCATCACCCAGATGCGTCCGGGTGGTACGACCGAGTCGAACGCAGTCGTGCTCGGCGGCTCACCGGGGTACAGGTAGGGCTCATCGAGCGGTATGCCGTTGATCGTCACCCGCCCGGACGCGTCGCAACAGGCGACCCGGTCACCCGGCATACCGACGACGCGTTTGACATAGTCGGTGCCGGTGTCCAGGGAGAACAGCGAAGCCATCGAGCGAAGCAGCTGGTGACCAAACCCTGTGCCTGCGTTCGCTTCCCCACCGAACGCCGCCGTCCCGTCGAAGATCACCAGGTCGCCGCGTTGCACGGACGGGCCTCGGTGCAGGCGGCTGACCAGGACGCGGTCGCCGGACTCGATGGTGGGCTGCATCGAGGTCGAGGTGATGGAGAACGACTGGACGAGCAGGCCCCGCACGAGCAGCATGACCAGCAGGCACGCCCCGACGGCCAGCAGCCAGCGTCGGGGGCGAGTGCGCAGGTCAGGCGCCGTCGGACTGCTCGGCTTTGACGGCCGCCTTCGCGGCGCCGGCGCCCTTGGCGGACGCCTTGGCCGGCGTGGCCACGCGCTTTTCCTTGATCTTGGCGGCCTTCCCGCGCAGGCCGCGCAGGTAGTACAGCTTGGCCCGGCGAACATCTCCGCGCGTGACGACCTCGATCTTGTCGATGATCGGGGTGTGCACGGGGAAGGTCCGCTCGACGCCGACCCCGAAGGACACCTTCCGCACGGTGAACGTCTCGCCCACGCCGCCAC
>JBIOUP010000030.1:0-13467 GCA_044867305.1 Dermatophilaceae bacterium | reverse complement strand
ATCGTGGAGTCGACGACAACTCGTGGAGCTTGCGGGGAGGCGATGACAACTCGTGGAGTTTGCGGTGGAAGTCGACGACAACTCGTGGAGTTGCGGTGGAAGTCGACGACAACTCGTGGAGTTTGCGTGGGCGACGAACGACAACTCGTGGAGTTGGCGTGGGCGACGACGCGTCCGGGGTCACCGCACGATGTTGCCGGCGGGGCCGGGAAGGCGAGCCTCGTCGTACCACTCCTCGTCGGCTCCTTCGGAGGAGCGCAGCTGCCACGGCACGCTGGCCACCATGACGCCGGGGATGAAGTGCAGCCGCACCCGAAGCCGAAGGGCGCTCTGGTTGTGCAGGATCTGCTCGTACCAGTGCCCGACGACGTACTCGGGGACGTAGACGATGACCAGGTCTCGAGGGTTGCCGCTGCGCAGCAGCTTGACGTACTCGATGATCGGCCGGGTGATCTCCCGGTAGGGGGAGGCGATGATCTTCAGCGGCACGGGCACCTGCCGGCGCGCCCACTCCTCCCGCAGCGCCCTGGTGTCCTCCGGGTCGACCTCGACGGTGAGCGCCTCCAGGTAGGACGGCCGCGTCGCCCGGGCGTAGGCGAGCGCTCGGACCGCCGGCTTGTGCAGCTTGGACAGCAGGACGATGGCGTGCACGCGGCTGGGCAGCATCTGGTCGCGCTCGTCGACCAGACCCGTTTCGGATCGCACCCTGCGGTAGTGCCGGTTGATGCCGAGCATCATGACGAAGAGCACGGCCATGGCAAGGATCGCGTACTTCGCACCGGCCTGGAACTTCGTGAGCAGCACGATGACCAGGACGATGAGCGACATCGTCGCGCCGACGCCGTTGATGACCCGAGAGCGGCGCATGTGGGCGCGCGCCTTCGGGTCGGTTTCCTGCGGCAGCAGCCGGTTCCAGTGCCGGATCATGCCGGTCTGGCTCAGGGTGAACGACACGAACACCCCGACGATGTACAGCTGGATGAGCTGGGTCACCTCGGCCTGGTAGACGATGACGAGGAAGATAGCGGCGCCGGCGAGGATGAGGATGCCGTTCGAGAAGGCGAGCCGGTCGCCCCGGGTGTGCAGCTGCCGAGGCAGGAACTCGTCCTTGGCCAGGATGGAACCGAGCACCGGGAAGCCGTTGAAGGCGGTGTTGGCGGCGAGAATGAGGATGAGGCCGGTCACCAGGGCGACGAACATGTATCCGGGCGAGAACCCTGCGAACACCGTCTTGCCCAGCTGGCCGATGACGGTCTCCTGGACGTAGCTGTCACCGACCGGCACACCGTTGTCGAGCAGCTGCGTGCCCGGATCATCGGCCATCTGGACCCCGGTGATCCGGGCGAGGGCGATGATCGAGAGCAGCATCGTGATCGAGATGCCGCCCATGAGCAAGAGCGTGCTGGCGGCGTTGCGGCTCTTGGGTTTCTGGAACGCGGGCACGCCGTTGGAGATCGCCTCGACGCCGGTGAGCGCGGCGCAGCCGGACGAGAAGGCGCGCAGCAGCAGGAACGCGGCCGCAAGACCCGCGAGCCCTTGGCCCTCCTCGGGAGCGAGGGTGTACTGAGCGCTCGGCGCCTCCCCGAGCGTCCCGGTGAAGTAGCGGAGGAACCCGACCAGCCCCATGCCGATGATGCCGACCATGAACGCGTAGACCGGGACGGCGAACGCCTTGCCCGACTCGCGCACTCCGCGCAGGTTCATGGCCGCCAGCAGGACGATCAGCAAGACCGCGATCGTGGTCTCGTGCCCGCGCATCCACGGCAGAGCGGTCTTGGCGTTCTGCACGCCAGAGGAGATCGAGACCGCAACCGTCAGCACGTAGTCGACGAGCAGCGCACTGGCCACGGTCAGCCCGGCCTTGGGGCCCAGGTTGACGGTCGCCACCTCGTAGTCGCCGCCGCCAGAGGGGTACGCGTGCACGTTCTGTCGGTAGGACGCGACGACGACGAGCATGACGAAGACCACGCCGAGCGCGATCTGCCACGAGTGCGTGTAGGCGAAGGCGCCACCGGCCAGGCCGAGCATGAGCAGGATTTCGTCTGGGGCGTAGGCCACGGACGAGAGAGCGTCGCTGGCGAAGATCGGCAGGGCCAGCTTCTTGGGCAGCAGGGTCTCGCCCAGGCGGTCGCTGCGCATCGCGCGCCCGACCAGCAGCCGCTTGAGGACCCGTCCTGAGTTGGGCACGAGCGTCATCGTATGCCGGTCGGCCCGGCCGCACGTCCGCGCGGCGGCAGACCCGCCGGTGTAGCGTTGAGCATCGTGCACATCGTCATCATGGGCTGCGGTCGGGTGGGCTCGACGCTGGCCAAGAACCTGTCGGCGCAGGGCTACGACGTGGCGATCATCGACCAAGAGCCGTCCGCGTTCCGGCGGCTGGGCAGCACCTTCGAAGGCAAAACGGTCAGTGGCATGGGCTTCGATCGGGACGTGTTGCTGCACGCGGGGATCAAGGACACCTACGCCTTCGCAGCGGTCTCCAGCGGCGACAACTCGAACATCCTCGCGGCGCGGGTCGCCCGCGAGACCTTCGGCGTCGAGCACGTGGCGGCGCGCATCTACGACCCGCGCCGAGCCATGGTGTACCAGCGCCTGGGCATCCCGACGGTCGCGACGGTGCGCTGGACCGCCGACCAGATCATCCAGCGGCTCATGCCTCAAGGCGCCGTGCCGGCATACACCGACCCGAGCGGGAAGGTGGTCGTTGCCGAGGTCCCGGTCGACAAGCGGTGGGTCGGCAAGCGCATCACCGACGTCGAGCACCTGGCCGCGGCCCGGCTGGCGTTCGTCACCCGGCTCGGCGACGCCTTCATCCCGGACGAGGACACGGTGCTGCAGGACGGCGACCTGGTCCACGTCGCGGCGGCGATCGACGACCTGCCCCGCCTCGAGCGGATCCTGGGGTCCGCTCCCCCAGCCGAGTGACCGGCATACTGGGACGAGCAAACCAGAGCCAGAAAGAGTTCAGATGCGCGTGGTCATCGCCGGAGCCGGCAGCGTCGGGCGCTCCATCGCCCGCGAGCTGCTGCACAACACCCATGAGGTGCTGCTCATCGACAGAGATGCCGACGACGCGCAGGCTTCACTCGTGCCGGACGCGACCTGGCTGCTCGCCGACGCCTGTGAGATCTCCTCGTTGGAGGAGGCTCGGCTCGACCAGTGCGACGTCGTCGTCGCGGCCACCGGTGACGACAAGGCCAACCTCGTGGTGTCGCTGCTGGCCAAGACCGAGTTCGGGGTCCCGCGGACGGTCGCGCGGGTCAGCAACCCGAAGAACGAGTGGATGTTCGACGAATCGTGGGGGGTCGATGTGGCCGTGTCGACGCCTCGGCTGATGACCGCACTCGTCGAGGAGGCGGTCAGCATCGGCGACCTCGTGCGGGTCTTCGAGTTCCGCCAGGCGAAGGCGTCCATGGTCGAGCTCACGCTTCCGGCGAACAGCCCGTACGCCGGGCGGCGCATCGGTGACGTCACCTGGCCCATCGACACCGTACTCGTCGGCATCATCCGCGAGGACCGTCCTATCGCGCCCACCCGCGACGATGCGCTGGAAGCACACGACGAGCTGCTGTTCCTCACCAACAACGAGACCGAGGACGAGCTCGAGGACATGCTCTCCCCTGGCCATCGGGTGCCTCGTGACATGGACTGAGTCCGGGATGCGCTCGCTGATCGGCTAGCTCTGCTCGTTTTGCGGTGCCGGGGTGTCCAGCGGGGTGTGCCCACGCATCAGCAGCAGCGCCATGACCACGACGGCGCCAAGGTATGCCGGCCAGCCCAGGACGATCTTGGCGACCCCCAGTGCCGCGACCTGCTCGGCCAGGTAGAGCGGCACCATGACGGCCAGCCGGATGGCAGCCAGCGCAGCAAGCACCCACCCGAGGCGGCTGGCGACCCGGACGATGCCGCTGTGCCGCCGCCACGCGGTGAGGCTTTCGTTCATGGCGCTGACGTCCGCCTCGTCAGCTGCCTCGAGGGCCTCCCGTTCGCTTGGGGACAGCGCCGCGCGCTCGGCGCGGCCCTGACGGCTTCCGGCGGCCCGCACCCGGGCCGACGTGGCGGCGAGCTCGGGGTCGCCCGCCGCGATGAGGAAGCCGAGGACCGGCCACCGGATGAGGTTGGAGATGGTGAACAGCGCCCCGGTGGCCGCGGTCTGGATCATGCCCGGCAGAAAGGCGTCCTGGGCGCATCCGGTGCGCGTTGCGATGAAGGCGGCGATGACCACCCCGATGACCGCCCAGAGGATGTATCGCAACGTCTGGCCCTGGAACAGCCGGACGAGGGCGAACGCCGCAGCCGTGCCGACCGCGGCCAGCGCCGCCGGGTTGACCTGCTCGGTGAGCGTCCAGGTGACGACGAAGGCGACGGTCGGCAGGGCCGACTCCACCGCCCCGCGCCAGCCCCCGAACGCGGCGGTCAGCCGAACCCGCAGAAGCTCCTCGACGGTGACGAACTGTCCCGCTCCCCCGATGACCTCAGCCACGCGCCGGCACGATGTCGTAGTCGGCGTTGAAGATCGTGCGCACACCGCGCCGGTAGGTCGCCCGGCCGCGCGCCCGCAACATGACGCCTGGCTCGATGCCGGCGATGGCACGGCGCCCGAGCCAGACCAGCTGCATCGGCTCGGTGCCGTCGTAGATCTCCACGACCAGCGCCGCCACTTGTACCGACGGTCGTAGGGCGACCGAGCGCACCTCCCCGCAGACCGTGACCGGCTCTCGGGCCTTGACCTGCGCGATGGGAGTGGCGCCCAGTCGCACGCTCGTGTCGTGCAGCTCGTCGGCCTCCAGCTCGACCGAGGACTTGGTGAGCCGGTCGGCCAGCCGGCCGAAGAACCCACGCCGTCCCTCCGTGGTCATCTCAACGGACCTCGGTGATCTCGGGACCGCGCTGGAAGGGGGTGAGGTCGTCCTGGCTAGGCCGAGCTGGGTCCTCCGGCGTCGACGGCGGCGTTTGGGTCGTCGGCACGCGCAACGGCAGCAGCTCGCGCGGTGCCATCGCCTCTGCGCCGCGCACGACGACGGTCCCTCGGATGGCCTCGATGAGTCGGACCGCGGCTGCGTCGTCGGTCGTGGCCGGCCCGCTGATGACGGCGCGCAGGAACCACCGCGGGCCGTCGACCCCGAGGAAGCGGACGTCCGGACCGTCCTTGGGCATCTTCGCCGTGAGCTCGCGCCCGAGCGGGCCGTCGACGACCTGAGCCGACCCGCCCTGAGCGTGGATGGACTGGGCGATCTCGGTACGGATATCGGGCCACAACGGCCCGCTGCGCGGGGCAGCGAAGGCTTGCAGCTGGGCGACTGAGCCGTCGAGACCAACCGTGACGGCGGTGACTGTCTGGGCCCCCTCGTTCACGTCCAGCTGCACCTGCATGCCATCCACGGCTGGAACCCACAGCGCGCCGAGGTCCAGCCTGGAGCCGTCCTGGTCCACCTCGTCACGGTCGAAGGGCCCCTGGGCCCGGTCGAACGGCGGGTCCTGCGGGAACGGCAGTGCCTCAGCGTCGGAGTCCTCGAGATCGATCGGCTCATCGGCCAAGCCAGCTGCTTCGAACTCCGGCTCGGCATCGTCGAGGAGCTGGCCCGGCGATGCCTCGTCGTCGGTCAGTGCGGTGCGGCGTTTGCGCCGGAAGATGCCCACGGTGCGCCCTTTCTCCCTCGCGCTTTACTGCGGTTCGCGGTCGCGGCGACCGAAGCCACCGCTGGCGCCATGTCCAGTCTCCCCCCGACTGCTGTCCGGCAGCGAGTCGAGCACGTCGAACCGCACGGTCGCCACCTGCTGGACCACGAGCTGGGCGATCCGGTCGCCGCGGCGGATGACGAACGGCTCTCGCGGGTCGAGGTTCACCAGGTTGACCTGGATCTCCCCTCGAAAGCCCGCATCGATCGTGCCCGGTGCATTGACGAGCGTCACGCCGTGCCGCGCCGCCAGCCCGGAGCGCGGATGGATGAACCCGGCATACCCCTGCGGCAGCGCGATGGCGACCCCGGTGGGCAGCAGCACGCGCTCTCCCGGGTGAAGGACTGCGCCCTCACGCGCGTACAGGTCCGCCCCGGCGTCGCCGGGATGCGCGTATGCCGGCACCGGAAGGTCCGGGTCGAGCCGGCGCAGCGCGACCCGGACCGGCGCGGCGCCGGACATCAGGCCACGCACTCCCGGCAGATCTTCTGGCCGTTGGTCTCCTTGGCCAGCTGGCTGCGGTGATGGACGAGGAAACAGCGCGAGCAGGTGAACTCGTCGGCCTGGCGCGGGATGACCCGGTAGGACAGCTCCTCCCCGGACAGGTCCGCTCCGGGCAGCTCGAAACCCTCGGCCTGCTCGGCCTCGTCGACATCGACGCTGCTGGACGACTTGTCCACGCGACGGGCCTTGAGCTCCTCGATGGAGTCCTCGGAGAGCTCGTCGTCGGTCTTGCGTGGCGCGTCGTAGTCGGTCGCCATGTGGTGTTCGTACTCCTCAGTATCCGAAGTCCCCCGGTGGGGATGCACCATGCAACGAGCGCATCCGCCGTATTGTGCCCTGCGCGGCGGATTGTGCCCTATCCCACGCCGATCCGCACCTTCTCCTCGCCGTGATCTGGCTCACGGGACGCTATCCGCGGCGATCAGGCGTGCTTCCCGGACATGACGCAAGACTGCCTCCCTCATATCGCGTGCCCTGGCCTCGCAGTCCCGCGCCGTTGCGGCCACCTGGACTACAGCAGGGCCAACAGCTGGGCATGCAGGGCCGGGTTGGCGGCAACGACCAGGTCTGCCCCCGGCTCCCCGCCGTCCGCCCCGGTGACCAGGCCACCGGCCTCAGTCACGATCAGCCAGCCCGCCGCGAGGTCCCACGGGTTCAGACAGCGTTCGTAAAACGCATCCAAGCGCCCGTCGGCGACGAGGCACAGGTCGGTGGCCGCGCTGCCGAGGCGGCGAATGTCCCGGACATCGGCCAGCAGCCGGGCGAGCAGCTGCGCCTGTTCGGTCCGCACGTCGGGCAGGTAGGAGAAGCCGGTGCCTACCAGGGCCTGGCTCAGGTTGCGTTCTTGCCCAACGCTAACCGGCCGTGGCGGCGCGGAGGCGCCCAGACTGCGTACCCTCGCCCCCGCGCCGCGACGAGCCGACCACACCAGGCCGTGGCCGGGTGCGCACACGGCCCCGGCGACCGGGCGCCACCCTGCCTCGAGGGGGTCGCCCTCGACCGCCGCCACGGACACGGCATACAACGGCAGGTTGTAGAGGTAGTTGACCGTGCCGTCGATCGGGTCGACCACCCAGCTGATGCCGGTGCTGCCGCACCGCCGGCCGCCTTCCTCACCGAGCAGCCCGTCCGCGGGCCGGGCCCTGCGCAGGTGAGAGCGGATCAGCGCCTCGGTCGCGGTGTCCATGACGGTGACCACGTCGGTGTCGGACGACTTGGTGGCAGAGCTGGTCAGCTCGCCCGGGCGCTGCTCGACGATGTACCTGCCAGCCTCGGTGGCGACCTCGACGGCCAGCTCCTCGAGCTGGGCCACGGGTATGCCGGTCATCAGTCCGCTCCACACAGGGCCGGCAGGGGGCCGCGCGGGTTGGGGCAGCAGCCCGGCGCGCATACGGCGGGCAGGGTCGAGGAAGCCCGCACCGGCTCCCCTCTGGCCTCGGCCGCCCGCTCGAGGAGCAGATCGACCAGGCCGGCTGCGAACTCCGGCGTGCGGCCGACCGTGGGGACTCGCACGAAGCGCAGGCCAACCTCCGATGCGGTCGCCGCGGCTTCGGTGTCCAGGTCGTAGACGACCTCCATGTGATCGGAGACGAACCCGATCGGCACGACGACGACCTGCCGCGTGCCGGCCGTCGCGAGCTCGCGCAGCCGCTCGTTGATGTCCGGCTCCAGCCAGGCGGTGCCGGCAGGTCCGGAACGCGAGCAGAACACCAGCTCGCCAGCGGGGACGCGCCCGAGGACATCTCGGAGGGCCGCCATCACGTCGTCGACGACGGCCAGGTGTTCCGAGCTGTAGCGATGTCCCTCGCCGTCCCCCGGACCGGAGCGCTCGTCCATCGTCTGGGGCACCGAATGGGTGACGAACAGGACGGTCAGTCGCTCGTCCGGCACCGCTGCTGCGCGGACTGCCTCGATGACCAGCCGGCGCTGCGCCACCCGGAAGGCGGGCGTCGCGGCATACGGGGCGAGCTTGTCGATCTCGACGAGGAGGCCTGCCTGCTGCGCTCGTTGCCAACCGGCGGCGAGGTCTTCGCGGTACTGGCGACAGGAGGAGTAGGAGGGATAGGCGCTGGTCAGGACGGTGACGAGCCGGTGCAGTCCGAGGCGGTGCGCCTCGCGCAGGGCTTGCTCGACGGTGGGACCCAGGTGACGATTGGCCAGCAGGACGGGCGTGTCGAGGTCGCGCCCGTGCAGCTCGGCCGCCACGTTGGCTCGCAGCGCCCGCGTCTCGGTCCCGATCGGGCTGCGGCCACCGAAGTGCGCGTAATGCTCGGCCACCTCGGCGAGGCGGGTTTGCGCCACCCCGCGCCCCGCCGTAACGCTGCGCAGGAACGGCATCACCTCCTCGGGCGCCTCGGGGCCGCCGAACGAGAGCAGCAGGACGCCGTCGTAGGGATGCAGGTCCGCATGGGTGGTCATGGCGCACCCACCGTAACTGGCCCGGGCGGCCGGCCGGCGCGCACGGCGTGGCCGCTTTGTGGCTGCCCTGGTGCGATGGCAGAGTCAGCTAGCACAGTCGGGCGACCTGGGAGCGAGCATGCAGGACCTGCGGTTGATCGGCGTCCACGAGGACGGCGGGCACCTGCTGCTCGCCGACGAGCAGGGGTCGCGGTTTCGCGTCGCCCTCGATGATGCACTGCGCGCCGCGGCCCGCCACAGGCCACACCATGGGCAGGTGCCGCTCGACGTTGAGTCGGGACACCGTCCCCGCGACGTCCAGGCCCTCATCCGAGCCGGATTCACCGCGCAGGAGGTCGCCGAACGCTGCGGTTGGCCGCTCGAGAAGGTGCACAAGTACGAGGTACCCATCCTCGCCGAGCGGGAGTACGTCTCGGGGTTGGCCCGACTTGTCCGCTTGCGCTCGAGGGGGCCTTCGGCCCAGGCCTCCCCCACCCTGGCCGGGCGGGTTGCCGACCGCCTGCAGACTCGCGGCGTCGACCCGGACGAGGTGAGCTGGGACGCCCAGCGGCAGGCCGGTTCTGAGTGGACCGTCCTGCTCACGTTCCCGGCCGGCGGGCGCCATCGGCAGGCGACGTGGGGCTTTGACCCCTCGACCCACGCGATCCATCCGCGCGACGACGAGGCCCGCTGGTTCAGCGAGGACGACCCGTCCGCTGAGCAAGCGGCCGTCGTGCGTGAGGTGCCGGTCTACGACGTCGAGGCGGAAGGGGGTGTCGGGGCCGAGTCGCGGGCCGAGCAAAGCCCGGCTGGCTCCGACCCGCTGGACTTGGTCACCGCTATGCGCCAGCGGACCAACGCCCGGTCGCGACGTGGCTCGCGACGGCGTCCCTCCGAGGGGACTGCCCTCCCCCTGGGTGGCGAGCACAACGGGGCTGACCCGGCCGCCGCCGAGGTGGCGCCGCAGGCCGCCGACCCTGCGCCGACTCCGGCGGTCGAAGAGGTGCCCGAGGAGTTGCCCCAGTTGCCCGAGGAGTCAGCAGACGGACTCGCCCAACGCGCGGCGCAGGACGGCGAGGATCCTCCCGACGTCGCCAGCACCACGGCCCCGGCCAGCCTGCTGCCGGATGCCATGGAGGGCGGCTTCGATGAGGTGTTCGCGGTCGACCTGCCCGCTGACACCGGCCCACCAGCCTCTCCCGGGCCCGTCGTGGCGGAGCCACCCGTTCGTCCCGGGCGCAGGTCGGGGCGGGTTCCGGTGCCGAGCTGGGAGGACGTCGTGCTGGGGACCAAGCCCAGTTCGGACTAGTCCCCGCGCCTCGTTTGGAGGGCTTGCCACGCCACAGCGGCGCAACCGCGCCTGTCGAAGGTGGACCCCGACCTGCTAGGTCGAGCGTGCCGCCCACTCGAACAACGGGATGGCCGTCTCGTCGGCCGTCACCGACCCGTGCAGCCCCAGGAGGGTGAGCAGCACGGGGCGCATGCGCACCGAGTCGACGACGGCTAGGTCACCGGTGCAGTTGACGATGACGTCGCCGATGCGCAGAGCCACCTCGTCGCGCACCGGCCCGAACCAGCCCTCCTGGATCGCCTGGTCCCTGGTCCGCACCGCAGCCGAGCGGCCCACGCGGTTCTGCCACGCGGCGAGGACGTCTGGCGCCGCGCCCGGCTCGCAGTAGAGCTGCACGGAACGGGCCTCTCCTCCCACATGCCGGATTCCGGCCAACAGGTGCGCCTCCTGGCCCAGGTCGATGCGCTGCTCGAACGGAATGTCGACCATGCCGTGGTCCGCCGTGACGTAGACGGCCGTGTCCGACGGCACGCCCGCCACCAGCCGCGCTAGCTCGCGGTCGATCCGTTCCAGCTCCAGTCCCCACTGCCAGGACTGGCAGCCGTGAAGGTGCCCGATCTTGTCCAGGTCACCCCAGTAGAGGTAGACGAGCGAGCGCGGTGACCTGCGCAGGGCTGCCAGGGCCACCGACACGCCGTCCTCGAGCGCCAGCGCGGGCGCGAATGCCCCGCCCCGCAACGCCGCGTTGGTCAGCCCCGAGCCGTCGAAGTACGCCGGCCCGATCCTCGTCACTGCGATCCCGTCGGCTTCGGCCAGCTCGAAGGCAGTCGGATGAGGTTGCCACACAACCGGATCCGGACCGTTCTCCCAGGACAGCTGGTTGAGGATCCGGTCCTCGCCGGGCATCAGCACCTCGAACCCGACCAGCCCATGGGCGCCAGGGGGCAGCCCCGTGCCGAACGTCGCCGTCGAGGTGGCTGTCGTGGACGGGAACCCGCAGGAGAGCCGGTATGCCGTCCGCAGCCCGCTGCGCAGGAACGGCGCGTGGCCACGTCGGCGCCGGACCAGGTGGTCTCCAAGTGCATCGACGAGCACGACGACCGCTCGCCGAGCGGGGGCGAGGGGCAGCAGGGAGCGACCGGCATACCGGGTCGACCCGAGCGAGCCCAGGACCGAGGGCAGCACGGACGCGAGGGTGCCCTCGCAGTAGTCCGGCACTGCGTAGCCGTCGTTCGGCGCCGCGTCGATGTTGGGCCTCGTGGGCGAGCTCACCGGCCGATCGCCGCCGACAAGGTGCGCGCGAAGTGCATGGCGCCGACGAGCGCCGGCTCGCCGTCGGCGTCCGCGCTGATCCGCAGGCTGATGTCGTCGGAGGCCACCGTGCCCTCGAAGCCGTGGTCGGCGTCGCAAGCCGGGTCGCCGCAGGTGGCCGGCACCAGGTCCAGCCGGCTGACCGCCCCCCAGCCTAGGGTGAGGGTGATCTCGCGCCCGAGTGAGCCCGGCTGGTAGGCGTCCGGAGCGGCGACGACGTGGGTGAGCATGACGCCGCGGACCGCCCCTAGGGGGACGGTTTCGGTGGTCGCTGTCGCGACGGCACGTTCGGCATCGTGCTCGTCATGGTCGTCGGCGTGGGTGATGACCAGGCGCTTCGGGGTGATGACGAGCACCGTGATGTGCCGTCGGATGCTCTCCTGGTCAAACGTCGTCTCCTGGTGCACGACGTGCGCGACGACCTGGTCCCCGGCCAGAGCCTCGGCGACGACGTCACAGACGAGCGCCGGATAGTAGCCCGCCTTCTGAATTGCCGAGCGCAGATCGACGGGCAGGCTGAAGCCAGGGACGTTCTTGGAAGCCGGACGCATGACCCCATCTTCACACTGCCAGCGCCGCGGCACCCGACAGCCGCGCGCCACCCGGACAGCCCCGACGTGGCCAGGTCCCTCAGGAGATGATGCGCCGGTCGGCGTCCACTCGGGCGTGGGCGGGTGCCACGGTGACCTCGGCGCCGAGAATGTCGACGCCGGCCCCCCAGCAGTTGACCGGGTTGAGGGAGACCGAGACGAGGTCGGGGTGCTCGTCGGCGAGGACGGAGAGGCGCGCGATGAGGTCGCGCAGCACGTCCATGTGGATGGGTTCCTTGCCTTCGTGCCCGACCAGCAGGGGCGCCGCGCGCACCGACAAGATCAGGTCGCGCGCGTCAACGTCGGTGAGCGGCGGAATTCGGTAGCCGATGTCACCGAGCAGGTCGGTCGGCGGTCCGGCGACGGAGAAGGCGACGACCGGCCCGAAGAGCGGGTCCTCGGTCGTGCTGAGCACGCAGGCGACTCCGGGTGGGGACATCGCCTGGACGGCGAACCGGTCGCCGGGCAGCGCCCCGATCCGGGCCATCAGGTTGGCGTAGGCGTCCCGGACCTCGTCCGCGGAGCCGAGGTCCATGCGCAGCCCGCCGATGTCGACCTGCTGGCGCACGATGGGTGAGACCAGCTTCAGGATGACCGGGTAGCCGTAGCGGTCGGCGACCTCGACGGCTTGCTCGACACTGTCGACGATCGTGGACGGCCACAGCTCGATGCCGTGGGTGGCCAGCAGGCTGGTCGCCTCGCTTTGGCTCAGCAGGCGCCCCTCTGGGTCCTCCTCGAGCACCGCCTCGATGAACGCCGCCGCGGCGTCGTGGTCGATCCCCGCCGGGGTGATGAACTCCCCGCGGTCGCGGGCGCGCCATTGGGCGTACTGGGTGACCGCGGCCAGGGCGCGCACGGCATCCTCAGGCGTCGTGTATGCCGGTACGACGCGCCGCCGGATCTCGCCGGGGTCGTCGACGGACAGCTCCTGCGTGACCCCACGCATCGACAGGAAGGTTGCGGCGCAGGGCTTGGCCCCTCGCGCGGCCTCCTCACGAACCACGGCGGCGACCTGTCCGTCCTGGGTGAGGATCGGAGGAACGAACAAGGACAGCACGCTGTCGACCTCAGGGTCGTCGAAGGCGGCACGCAGGGCCAGCGCGAACTCCTCGGCGCCGACCTCCGGGGATAGGGAGACCGGCCCGTGCGTGACCTTGAGACCCCAGGTGAGCGCGGACTGAGCGCTCAGTGAGCCAAGCGGGTGCGAGTTGCCCACGATGGCGACCTTGTCGCCCCCAGGGAGCGGCTGGTGGACCACTAGCTGGGCGATGTCGAAGAGCTGGTGGATGTTCTCGGCCCGGATTGCACCGGTCTGGCGCAGCATCGCGTCGAGTGCCTCTGGTCGCACCGTCGTCATCGGGCTGTGCGCCCCAGCCGGCACACTCAGCGGCGAGATGCCGGACTTGACGACGATCATCGGCTTGGTCTCGGAGAGGTTGCGCGCGATCCGGCTGAACTTGCGGGGATTGCCGACGGTCTCCAGGTACAGACCGACTGCGTTCGTGTCGTCGTCGTCGATCCAGTACTGCATGAAGTCGTTGCTGGACACGTCGACCCGGTTTCCCGCCGAGGCAAAGACGGAGATACCCAACCCTCGCCGGGTCGCCGACGCCAGCACCGCGGTGCCGAGCGCGCCGCTTTGGGACACCAGGGCCAACGTCCCCATCGGTGGAAGCGCCGGAGCGAACGAGGCGT
>JBIOUP010000029.1:0-6894 GCA_044867305.1 Dermatophilaceae bacterium | reverse complement strand
GGCTGCACAGCCGTCAGGGTGCCAGCAAGCCGGCCGGCTTGGGTGGCGTGTCTCACGATCCGGACGGCCCCAGGAGAGTCTCGAGTGCCTCGGCTACCCCGTCCTCGTCGTTGGACCGGCATACCGCGTCGACCACGGCGAGCACGTCCGGATGCGCGTTGGCGACGGCGAACGAGCGGCCGGCCCAGCGCAGCATGGGCAGGTCGTTGGGCATGTCGCCGAAGGCCCACACCTGCTGGGCCTCGACGCCGCGCTCCGTCGTCCACCGGACCAGCGCAGCCGCCTTGGTCACCCCCCTGGCGTTGATCTCCGCGAGGCCGCGAGCACCGGAGAACGCGACGTTGGCCCGGTCGCCGACGATCTGCACGACCGTGGCGAGGAACTGCTCGGGGTCCCAGCTGCGCTGCACGGCAAGGAGCTTGCCGATCGGCGCCTCGTCGCGTTGTTCGATGGGGATGATGACGGCGTCGGTGGGAACGCCCTGTGGGCGAGGGGCGACGTATCCCGGCTCCATGACCGCCCCGGTATGCCGTTCGGCCGCGAACGCGACGCCTGGCACCGCTTCGCGAAGCTCGCAGACGAGGGCGTCCACCAGGTCCGATCCGAGGGTGTGGTCGCGGATGACCTTCCGGGAGCGCACGTCGTAGAGGAAGGCACCGTTGGCCGCGATGACAACGCCGTGGGCGCCCACGACATCAGCCAGGTCGTGCAGCCATCGGGGCGGCCGCGCGGTAACGAAGACGACCTCGACTCCCAGCGCCTCCACCGCTGCAAGAGTCGTGCGGGTTCGGTCGGAGACGCTGCCGTCGGACCGAAGCAGCGTGCCGTCCAGATCCGTGGCGACCAGACGCGGACGGGCGGACACGGCATACCGGCTCGTCGATCAGCTCACCTCCCGCTGCTAGACCAGCCGGGTCATCCAGCCGTAGATGTCCTCGGCCCGGCCGTACTGGATGTCTAGCAGGCGCTGGCGGATGGTGCGGGTCACCTCGCCGACTTCGTCGCTGCCTGGGCGCCCCTGCACGCTGCCGCCCTCCCACCTGAGCTCGCCGACGGGGGTGAGGACGGCTGCAGTGCCGCAGGCGAAGACCTCGGTGATCTCGCCGGAGGGCACGCCCTGCTTCCACTCCTCGATGGGGATGCGCCGCTCGACGGGTTCGAGGCCCAGGTCCTTGGCCATGTCGAGGATGGAGTCACGGGTGACACCTTCCAGGATGGTGCCGGTGAGCTCGGGGGTGAGCAGCTGGCCGCCTTTGGTGACGAAGAACAGGTTCATCCCGCCGAGCTCTTCGATGTACGTGTGCGTGCCGGAGTCAAGGAACACCGCCTGGTCGCAGCCGTGGCCGATGCCCTCGAGCTGGCCGGCAAGGCTTGAGGCGTAGTTGCCACCGCATTTGGCTGCTCCGGTGCCGCCTTCGCCGGCTCGGGCGTAGTCGAGCGACAGCCAGAGCTTCACCGGCTTGACGCCGCCGCTGAAATAGGCGCCCGCCGGGGACGCGATGACCGAGTAGGTGACCTCCTTGGCCGGCCGCACGCCGAGGAAGGGCTCCGAGGCGTACATGAACGGGCGCAGGTACAGGCTCGTTTCGCCCGTGCCGTACGCCGGAACCCAGCGCTCATCCACCGCGACGAGCGTTTTCAGCGAGGCCAGGAAGTCGGCCTCGGACAGCTCCGGTAGGGCCAGGCGCTGGGTACTGCGACGCATCCGTCGCGCGTTGGCTTCCGGGCGGAAGCTCCAGACCGAGCCGTCCTCGTGGCGATAGGCCTTGAGGCCCTCGAAGATCTCCTGCGCGTAGTGCAGCACCGCGGCGGCGGGCATGAGCGTGATCGGCCCGTATGCCGTGAGCCGTCCGTCGTGCCAGCCGGCGCCTTCGGTCCAGGTCGCCGTCACCATGTGGTCGGTGAAGAACTTGCCGAAGCCGGGGTCGGCCATGATCCGGGCCAGCTCGGCGTCCGGCAGCGGGTCTGGCCGGCGCTCGCCGGCGAACGTCAGCCTCGCGGTGGCCTCGCTGGTCGTGCTCATAGGGGCTCCCGTTCCGGTCTGCACCCAAGCGGGCGCACTTCATCAGGAGCCTACCGCCGAGGGACTTGACATGTTCCAGGGTCGCCGGCGCCCGGGCCGGCGCCGTGTGCCCGCGGCCGGCACTTCGACCAAGATTGCCCGGAACTCCCTGCCGGGCAGGCGCGAGCGCAGCTAGCCTGTTGGCAGTGGTCCGTTCAGGGGGACGATCCGACAGGGGAAGGGGACCAGGAGTTGGCGCGTAGGTTGCGGGGTAGGCGCGCCCCGGGGCGGCATCGGGCGGTGCCTGTCCGAGAGCGACCTGCTGCTCCTGCGGCACGCTTCTTGCGTGGCACGGTGGCTGGGGCGGCTGTCGGGGCCGCGCTGATCGCTCTTGCTGGGCCCGCCGGGCAACGCGCCAGTGCCCAGCCCGCACCTCCGCTGCCGGCTGCCGCGCTCGCCGCACCTGCCGAGACAACGCCGCTGAGCCTGGTGCCGGTGTCGCCAGGTGCCATCGACGTGCTGCTGGGCATCAAGCCGATCGAGCTGACCACGGTTGCGGCAGCGTCGGCGGCGCCCGCGGACGCCGGACCTGATCTCGCGGACGCCCCCGACCTCGGCTCCGTGCCAACCGCCCCCGTGGACCCGGCCAGCGTGTTGGCGTCTGGCTTCGTGCGCCCGGTCGAGGGGCCGATCACCTCACGCTTCGGCCCGCGGTTCCATCCGATCCTGCAGGTCTGGAAGCTGCACACCGGCACCGACATCGGGGCCGCCTGCGGCACTCCGGTCAAGGCCGCCAAGGACGGCACGATCACCTCGGCGGGCGTCGCTGGCGGCTACGGCAATCGCGTCGTGATCGACCAGGGCCAGGGTCTGTCGACCACGTACAACCACCTGACGTCGTACGCCGCAACGGTCGGTATGCCGGTGCGCCAGGGCCAGGTCATCGGTTACGTCGGCACGACCGGACTGTCCACCGGCTGCCACCTGCATTTCGAGGTCCTGGTGAATGGGGTGCTCGTCGACTCGGGCCCCTACCTCGACCTGGCGCCGGCCCCCAAGGTGACCATTCCGCCCGCCGTCGCCGCGAAGTCCGGCGTGGTGGCAGCGGCGTCTGCACCGCCAGCTGCTCCGGCGCCGGTGGCGCCGGCGTCGCCAGCACCCGTTGCCCCGGCACCAGCGCCCACCACACCCGCGCCCCCGCCGACCACGCCGCCGCCGCCCACGCCGACGCCGACTCCCCCGACCTCCAGCACCCCAACTCCGTCGACGGGCGGCGGGACCGGTTCCAGCCCACCACCGCCGGCCCAGACGGCACCGGCCCAGACGTGTCCGCCGGCTGGCGACGGGGCCACTGCGCCCAGCTCCTGCGCTGGGGCCGCGGCCACATCGGGCTCCGGCTCGACCAGCAAGCCGACGTCCAGCGGGACGGCGCCGTCGCCGTCGAGCAAGGCAGCATCCAGCTCGCCAACGCCGTCGAGCCCGTGAACCTCAGCCCACCCGAGCAGCGATAGCGTCGCCGATCTGGGTTGTCGACCGCGATCGCGCGCCGCGGCCGGCCAGGTCCGCTGCAACGGCCTGCTCCACCGCCTCTGCCGGGCCGGGATGGCCCAGATGCTCCAGCAGCATGGCGACCGACAGGATCGCGGCAGTGGGGTCGGCCTTTCCCTGCCCGGCGAGGTCCGGCGCTGAGCCGTGCACCGGCTCGAACATGCTCGGGTAGGTCCGCTCCGGGTTGATGTTGCCGCTGGCCGCCAACCCGATGCCGCCGGCCACCGCGGCCGCCAGGTCGGTGATGATGTCGCCGAAGAGGTTGTCGGTCACGATGACGTCGAAGCGCCCAGGGTCGGTGACCATGAAGATCGTGGCCGCGTCGACATGCTGGTATGCCGTCCGGACCTGCGGAAACTCTGCGGCCACCTCCTCGAAGGAGCGTCGCCAGAGGTGTCCGGCGAAGGTGAGCACGTTGTGCTTGTGCACCAGGGTCAGCTGCTTGCGCGGTCGGCGGCTGGCCCGGGTGAACGCGTCGCGCACCACGCGCTCGATCCCGAACCGGGTGTTGACGCTGACCTCGGTGGCGATCTCGTTGGGCGTGTCCTTGCGGACCGTGCCGCCGTTGCCGGCATACAGGCCCTCGGTGCCCTCTCGCACGACGACGAAGTCGATCCCGTCGGGCGCCACCGTGGCCACGTCGAGCGGGCTGGCGGTGCCCGGGAAAAGCCTGGCCGGGCGCAGGTTGACGTAGTGCTCCATCGCGAAGCGGATGGGCAGCAGTACCCCGCGCTCGAGCACACCGCTCGGCACGGTCGGGTCGCCGATGGCCCCGAGCAGGATGGCGTCGTGCTCGCGAAGCTCGGCCAGGACCGCTGCGGGAAGGGTCTCCCCGGTGCGCTGCCAGCGGGCCGCGCCGAGATCGTATGCCGTTGCCGCGACACTCACGCCCGTTGCGCTCGTCGCCGCCTCCAGCACCTTGAGCGCCTCGTCCACGACCTCCGGGCCGATGCCGTCGCCGCCGATGACGGCAATGTCGATGGCGGACTGGCTAGGGGCGCTCCTCGGCTCAGACATGGGTGGCAGCGTAGCCACCGCTGAGCAGGCCCTGGCGGGCAGCCGTGACGGCGGGCGCTTGGCGTGGCGCGCATGCAGCTCAGCGACGGGGTTCGTGGCTGGGGCCGAGTATCTGGTCTTGGTAGGTCTGGGCCAACCAGAGCTGGAACCGCTCGGGCGACCACCCCATCCGGCGCACCAGCTTGTCGTAGAGGCTCGGGTCGTTGTGCAGCCACAGCAAGTCGGCGCATTCGGCGGACGTCAGGCCCGGACGAAGCGTCCCGTCGGTGGCCAGCTTGGCGGCCGGTGCATCCATGGCCTGGCGGCGCTGGGCCAGCAGCCGCTCGTAGAGTCCTCGCGCTTCGGGGTCGGTTTCCGCGGCGGCCTCGAGGGCCCGGTAGAGGCCGACGATCCGAGAGTTGACCTCGCAGACGAGCGCTGCATAGCCAGCCAACATCTTTCGTGGGTCCGGTTCGGTGGCCAGCGCCGTGATGACCGGTCGCTCGCTCAGCGGCACAGGCTGGTCATCGCCGACGATGGCGACGTCGTACGCCTCCTTGAGCAGGCTCACCTTGCCGCCGACGGACTCGAAGACCGTCTTGCGTCCGACGCCGGCCACCTCTGCCACGGCGTCGATGGTCGTGCCCAGGTAGCCGCGTTCCGCGAACAACGCCGCGGCGGCAGCCACGATCCTCGCCCGGGTCTGCCGGGCGCGGGTGGCCCGAACGGGAGAGACATAGGTCCGGCGCCTCTGCTCGCTCATTGGCTCAGGGTAGGCAGGCCGTGCGGAAGGCTTGACCGCACTGAGGATATTGACCACACTTTGAGTGTAGTTAACTGATTGCGAGAAGAGGCGGGCATGGACTCAGCCGAACCAGACGTGCTCGTCGTTGGCGCGGGACCCGCCGGCATCACGGCAGCGCTGCTGCTGGCCGACGCCGGCATCACCGTCGAGGTCGTTGACCAGCGCCCACGCGTCTCAGCATTGCCGCGTGCCCGCGGAATCCACGCGCGCGCTGTCGAGATCTTGCGGCTGTGCGGCGTGGAGGAGGACATGCGAGCCCGTGAGCTGACCATTGCGCCGCGCATGGAGATCCGGGCGAACCTGGCGCGCCCTGCCCTCGGCGGCGCCGTAACCGGGGGGCCGCAGCTGCGCGAGGTCAGCCCGTGCGAGGGCATCGCGATCGCCCAGGACGTCTTCGAGACGGTCCTGCGCGAGCACCTGGCCACGCGCGAGCGAGCGAGCTTGCGCCACGGAGTCGAGCTCACATCCCTGGCCCTTGGGCCGGACGGCGTACTGATCGCGCAGCTGCTCGATGTCGGCAGCGGCACGACGGCACGCAGGCACCCGCGGTTCCTCGTGGCCGCCGATGGCTGGCGCAGCTCGGTCCGTCAGCAGCTCGGCATCCAGATGGCAGGGCCGGAGCGCCTCGGCACCTCCCGATCGGTGCTCTTCCGGGCCGACCTCACCCGCTGGGTCGACGAGCCGCCACCGGCACTCGTGCGTCTGCAGGACTGCGCCGGCGTGCTGCTGCGGACTCACGCCGATCACCGCTGGGTTTTGCTCCTCGCTGACGAGGACGCCGTGCCAGCCAACCCGCTCGAGTGCATCCAGCTTGCCCTCGGACTGGACGTCGGGTGCGAGGTGCTCGGTGACTCCCGTTGGGTCGCCGCGGCTCAGGTCGCCGACCGGTTCAGCCAGGGACCGGTGTTCCTCGTTGGCGACGCGGCTCACCGCGTACCGCCTGTCGGAGCGACCGGGATCAGCTCGGCGATGGCCGACGTGCACAACCTCGCCTGGAAGCTCGCCGCGGTCCTGCGTGGGCAGGCTCCACCGCGGCTGCTCGAGACGTATGCCGTGGAGCGCCGCGACGTCGCTATCACGACGACGCAGGCTGCCTTGGACATGTGGCGCTCCCGCAACGTGGCCTCAGCGCCGATAACCGACCTTCGAGTCCTCGACATGGGATACGTCTACGCCTCCCCCGTCATCGCCGGTGGCCGCCAAGACGGTGACCGGCAACAGCATGGGAGTCCAGGACAGTACCTGCCATCGGCGCAACCTGGAGCTCGGGCACCCCATGTCTGGATTGACCTGTTCGGGCGGCGCGCATCGACGATCGACCTGTTCGGCCGCGAGTTCGTCCTGCTCGCCAACCGAACCGGACAGCACTGGGCGAATGCTGCCGCGGATGTGGCCAGCCATACCGGCGTTCCGCTGTCTGTGGCGGTTCGTCCGGAAGCCGACGTGGGGACGGCATACGAGCTGACCGATGGCGAAGGGGTGCTCGTCCGACCCGATGGGCATGTCGCCTGGAGGTCCGGCCCGCTCGGGCCGCACGTAACGC
>JBIOUP010000028.1:0-11488 GCA_044867305.1 Dermatophilaceae bacterium | reverse complement strand
TGGGCGAGCCCCGTCATCGAGTGGGCACTAGCTGCTGCTATTCGGGCGTGATTTCAGCATCTACCGCCCACTCGGCGAATGAATCGGGTGTCGGGTGTCCGATGCCGGGTGGAGGAGGTGGTGGTGCAGGAGGCGTGGTGGAGGAGAGGAAGAGAGGAGAGGACGTATCGCGCGCGGTCAGGGGTGCAAGGCATCGAACTCGGCGTCAGCGACAAGCTCCTCGTCGGCATCGAGGCGCAGGTGGCCCAGGATCGACTGAAGCACGCGTAGCGAGGCGGCGGCACGCTCGCCCCACGCGGACAGGTACGAGAACTGCCACCACCACAGCGCCTCCACCTGCCGGCCGGCATCGAAGTGCGACAGCCCGTGCAACAGCGCCAAGGAGATCTCGGCGATGTCGGCTGAGAGCGACCCCTTGGTGAGCTCGGCCCGGGTCACCGGGTCGACGACGTCGGCGTATTCGTCGAGGCCGTCGAGCAGGTTGGCCATGTTGTCACGCAACGGCTCGACGTCGGCGTCCGGACCGGGGTCGGCCTCGAACCGTTCGTCAAGCACGACATCCTGGATCGCCCCGAGCCGCGAGCCCATGACGAGCAGTTGGGAGGTCGCCAGCAGCAGGATGGGGATCGCGATCTCGGGCGAGGAACCGGACGCGACCTCGCTCACCGCGTTCAGGTACGTGCGTGCCTGCACGGCCGAGTCCGCGGCGAGGTAGCCGAGATTGTCGCTCGATGCGTCACCACGTGCCACATCAGGCATGGACTGCTCGCCGCCCCTCGAATGCTCGACCCAATGTCACCTCATCAGCGTATTCGAGGTCTCCACCCACCGGCAGACCGGACGCGAGCCGGGTCACCGTGAGGCCGAGCGGCAGCAGGCTGCGTGAGAGGTAGGTCGCGGTGGCCTCCCCCGCGATGTTCGGGTCGGTGGCGATGATGACCTCGCGTACCGTCCCGTCCTGCAGGCGCACGAGCAGCTCGCGGATGTGCAGGTCCTCCGGGCCGATGCCGTCCATCGGCGAGATGGCACCGCCGAGCACGTGGTAAGTGCCGCGGAACTCCCGAGTCCGCTCGATCGCGGCGACGTCCTTGGGCTCCTCGACGACGCAGATCGAGGTCTGGTCGCGCCGGGAGTCGCCGCAGATGCGGCACAGCTCGGCCTCGGCCACGTTGCCGCACTGCGCGCAGAAGCGGATCCGCGCCTTGACCTCCCGCAGCACCTGCTCCAGCCGCTCGACGTCCTGCGGGTCGGCGGCAACGAGGTGGAAGGCAATCCGCTGCGCGCTCTTGGGTCCGATTCCCGGCAGGCGCCCGAGCTCGTCGATGAGATCCTGGACGATGCCTTCGTACACCCCACAAGGGTATGCCGTGTGCGTGGCTCCCGTCGGCAGGCCGGCTCCAGTGCGCTGCGCCGGGCGCTGGGCGGACGCGGCCCTCAGAACGCGAACGCGGCAAGCTCAGGCGGTCTCCCGCTCCGGCAAGTCGTTGTACCCCGGCGCTCGCTCCTGGCCGGACAGCTGGGCGATCGCGGCCATGACGTCGTCAGTCAGCTGGCGACGCGCGCGCCCTTGCGGCTGACCGGCATACGCCTGCGGGTGGATGGGCGGACCGAAGGCGACACGTACCTTGGCCAGCCGAGGCCAGCGGCTGCCGACCGGCTGGATGTCCGCGGTGCCGCGCAACCCGACCGGGACGACCGGGACGTTCGCCGTGAGCGCCAGCCAGGCGACCCCGGTGCGCCCTCGGTAAAGGCGACCATCCCGCGAGCGGGTGCCTTCCGGGTAGATGCCGAACGCACCGCCGTCCTGCAGCACGCGCAGCGCCACGTCGAGCGACTCCTGGGCGGCGCGGGAGGACTCCCGCTCGACCGGCACCGCGCCCACTGACTCCATGAACCCGCGTTTCATCGCCCCGACGATGCCCGGGCCGGTGAAGTAGTCCGACTTGGCGAGGAAGTGCACCTTGCGCGGCGCGGCGAGCGGGATGGCGAACGAGTCGATGAAGGACAAGTGGTTGCTGGCGATGATGAGGCCCCCGTCGGGGGGCACGAACTGCGTCCCCGAGATCTGCGGCCGGTAGACGACACGGGTGAGCGGCTTGAGCACCAGGGCTCCGGCCGTGTAGAGCATGCGCCGAAGATAGCCCCAGCGCCGGTGCGCCTGCAGCATCGGCGGGCATGCCGCGGCTATGACGTCTCGCCGACGACCTTCCCGCCGAGCATCCGTTCGATGACGGCTTGGCCCGCTTCGGCACCGCCACCGACATCTTCGTCGTCGATACTCGCCAGCTCGTCCGGGTCGGTGGTGCCCTCGATGCCGGTATGCCGGGTATCACTGGTGCCAGCGGGCGGCGCCGACTCGACGAAGGCCGGTGCCGCCGGGGGGCTCGACGAAGCGGCCGGCCCGGGGTGGGCCGGACCTGACGGGTCGGTCAACGGGCTCCCGGTTCGCACCTCATCCTCGGCAGAGCCAGCAGCGTCCACGGTGGCCGGCTCGGTCGTTGCCGGGCCACCTGCGGGCAAGGGCACCGCTTCGACTCGGACGTCGAGAGCGACGGCCTCGATCAGTGCCTGGCGGACCACCTCGGCGTGGTTTCCCTGCCGGAACGTGTTGGCCAACCCCGTGGTCGCGATGCCCAGCACGAGCTTCGACCCGTCGTACTCGAGGACCTGGGCATGCTGGGACAGGAACGTCCAGGTCACTCGCCGCATGGCGAAGATCCGGCCGAGCACGTCGGGCCACAGCCTTCGGACCGCGGCCAGGTCCAGCTCGCCGCCGGCGGGTGCCCCTGCGGTCGAGGCCCCCACGTCGACCTGGCCTTCGCCGGGTCGATGTGAAACCGCGCCGGGTTCCGTGCCAGCATCACCTCGACCCGACGCCCTCTCCCCCAGTCGATGTGAAACCGCACCGGGTTCCGAGCCGGCATCACCTCGACCCCACGCACTCTTCCCGGGTCGATGTGAAACCGCGCCGGGTTCCGTGCCAGCATCACCTCGACCCGGTTGCGGGTCTGACGACGGCGCCGCTGTCGGCTGCGACACGGCTGTCGCCGGCCGCTGGGCCGATGCCGCGATCGGAGGCGAGGCGACGTCGAGGCGACGTTCGAGGCGGTCGAGGCGAGCGGCATACCCCTGCTCACCGGAAGCACCGGGAAGCAGGATGCGGGCGCAGATCAGCTCGAGGTGCAACCGCGGCGATGTGGCGCCGGTCATCTCGGTGATGCCGGTATTGACGATGTCAGCCGCCCGGGACAAGGCGCCCGGGCCGAAGCGGGCCTGCTGGGCGCGCATCCGGTCGAGCTGGTCGGCGGGAACGATGCGCAGTACCTGCGCGGCGCCGTCGGGGACCGCGGCGAGGATGATCAGGTCGCGCAGCCGCTCCAGCAGGTCCATGGCGAACCGCCGCGGATCGTGCCCGGATTCGATGACCTTGTCGATGACGGTGAAGACTCCCGCACTGTCCCGGGCGGCCAGTGCGTCGATCGTTGCGTCGAGCAGCTCGACACTGGTGAACCCCAGCAGCGCTGCCGCGCCGTCGTAGGTGACTCCCTCATCACCGGACCCCGCGATGAGCTGGTCGAGCACGGAGAGCGAGTCGCGCACCGACCCACCCCCCGCACGGATGACGAAGCCCAGGACGCCGGGTGCGACGCTCACTCCCTCGAGCCGGCAGATCGTCTCGAGGTACTCGCTCAGCTTGGCCGGCGGCACCAACCGGAATGGGTAGTGATGCGTGCGAGAGCGGATCGTGCCGATGACCTTCTCCGGCTCGGTCGTGGCGAAGACGAACTTCACGTGCTCGGGCGGCTCCTCGACGATCTTGAGCAGCGCATTGAAGCCCTGCGTCGTGACCATGTGCGCCTCGTCGATGATGTATACCTTGTACCGGCTCTGGGCCGGGCCGTAGGAGGCACGTTCGCGCAGGTCACGGGCGTCGTCGACGCCGCCGTGGCTGGCGGCGTCGATCTCGATGACGTCCACAGTGCCCGGCCCGCCCCTAGCCATCGCCACGCAGGAGTCGCACGTGCCGCAGGGCACCGCCGTAGGGCCGCTCTCGCAGTTCAGGCACCGCGCGAGGATGCGCGCACTCGTCGTCTTGCCGCAGCCGCGCGGGCCGGAGAACAGGTAGGCATGCCCGACTCGCCCGGTACGCAGCGCCCGCATGAGCGGCTCGGTGACGTGCTCCTGGCCGATGACGTCGGCAAAGGTCTCGGGCCGGTAGCGGCGGTACAGCGCGGTCGTCACCCTCTCGACCCTAATGTGCCGACACGACAGCGCGAAGGTCGCCATCCGGCGCCGCGAGCTGGCGACGTGGTCGAGTCCGCCGCCTTGGTGGCACCCGTTAGGCTCCGCTCGCTACAGGTATGCCGTGGACATCCCGAAGGAGCGTCGTGAACCCCAAGAGCCCCCGCATCATCGAGCTGCTCAACGACGCGCTGGCCCTCGAGCTCAACGTGGCGAACAAGTACTTCCTCAACGCGCGCATGCTCGACAACTGGGGGTTCCCCGCGCTGGGAAAGCTCTTCTACGACCTGTCCATCGACGAGATGCGTGATGCCGACAGGCTTATCCAGCGGATCATCTTCTTCGACGGCCGCCCGAAGCTGACCGCCTTCGGGCCGCTCGTCATCGGCGAGGACCCGGCGGCGATCTTGCACAACGCCCTGGCCGGCGAGCATGCCGCCATCGCGTTGTTCACCGACTCCGCCCGGGAAGCCCGCGACCTCGGTGACGTCACAACGGCCGCCCTGTTCGAGGCTGCGGCGCTCGAGGAGGAGACGCACGCGGACTTCTTCGAGGGCCAGGTCGATGCGATGGAACGCATCGGGGTCGAGCGGTACCTCTCGCAGTACCTGGCACCTGGCACCGGTCCCTCGGCGTCGCCGTAAACCCCGCCGGAAGGTCAACGAGGCGGACATGCGGCTTTGACAGCACCCACTGACCTCTGGGCGGTAGGACACGCACGCACTGAAGGACACGCACCGAAGGCCATGCACCGACGGCCCGCGACGTGAGGCACCCCGCGTACCTGGAAGAGCTCACCTGCCCTTGCTGCATTCCTGCCCTGGGGGGATTGAGTGAGGTACCACCACGCGGGGTGCGCCAACCATCCTAGGTCAGGTTCCGACGTCGCGGCGGCGCAGGCCGACGATCGCGACCAGCAGGCACACGGCCCAGCCGGCCAGCAACAGTCCCAGGCCGGCCCAATCCCACCCTGTCGTGAGCGGGTCGTGCCGGTAAGCCCACCCGTAGGGGGAGACCTGCGCCATCCACTCCCACCCGGCGTTCTGCTTCCCCAGCGCGTTGAGCACGTAGCTGACCACCGCGAGCCCGCCGCCCACCCCAAGGGCCATCGAGCGGCGCCCGGTTGCCGCCCCAGCGGCCAGGGCGGCAAGTCCGAACAGGCCGGTCAGCCCGAGGAACGCCGCGTCACCGGGCAGGACGGCGGCCGGCGTGAGGTCGAGCTTGGCCGGCGCGTTCATCGCCACGATCATCACGAGGGCCACGACGGCGAGCACAACCAGGCGCGACACCAGCCCGAGTGCGCGCTCGACCACGACGCGGGTGCGGGTGACCCCGTGCGCGAGAGTCAGCTCCAGGGTGCCGGACTCCTCGTCACCGGCGACCGCCTTGGTGCCCCACCCGACGACGGCGATGCTCGCCAAGACCAACCCGATCAGCCCGAAGATGGTCGCCTGGGTATAGCCGGCGCCGGAGACCATCTGGTCGTAGCCGATCGCCTTGACCAACCCGGGTGGCAACGTGTTGACCAGGTCCATCACCTGGGTGCTGATCGAGGCGTGGAAGGGCAGGTAGACGGCACACACAACCGCGAGGGCCACCGCCCACGCGGTCAGGCCTCGCCAGGACTCCTTCCACACCTGCGAGTGCAACGGCATACCCGAGGCCGGAGTATGCCGGGCGGCAGTCAGGGCACTCATCGCGCCTCCTCGTAGAGCTGCAGCACGGATTCCTCCAGGTCCGGCTCGGCCAGCGTCAGATCGACGACGTGGAAGCCCGCGAGCGCCTTCACCAGTCCGTCGGCCTGGCCCTCGACGAGGCCGGCCACGGTGAGCCGGCCCGCGGGCGCGGCCTGGACCGCCAGCGTCCCGAGCCCCTGGGCGGCCAGGGCGCCATGGAGCGCCGCCTGGTCCCCGTCGACGAGGGCGTGTAGGTGGCGGGCGGCGCTGGAGCGCAGCTCGTGGACGGATGCGAGCCGCACGACGCGGCCCTGCCGCAGGACGGCAGCCGTGTCGGCCAGCTCCTCTACCTCGCTGAGCACGTGCGAAGACAGCAAGACGGTAGCGCCGGCATTGCGGGCTTCCCGGGCCAGCTCGACGAACTCCTGCTGGACAAGCGGGTCCAGCCCCGACGTGGGTTCGTCAAGGACGAGCAGCTCTGGGCGGTGCATGAACGCCTGCACCAGCCCCAGCTTTTGCTTGTTGCCTTTGGACAGCTTGCCCGCCGGGCGGGTGAGCTCCAGGCCGAGGCGTTCGGCGAGCTCGCCGGCATACCCCAGGTCGACGTGGCCACCCAGACGTGCCCAGTAGCCGAGCATGCTCTGCCCCGGCAGGCGCCCCTCCAGGCGCAGCTCCCCGGGCAGGTAGCCGATGCGCGATCGCAGGGCGGCTCCGCCGCCGCGGGGATCCTGGCCGAGCACCTCGACATGACCGGCGCTCGGGCGCAGCAGGTCCAGCAGCAGTCGCATGAGCGTGGTCTTGCCGGCCCCATTCGGGCCGATAACCCCGAAGATCGAGCCTTCCGGGATGGCCAGCTGCACATCGTCCAGGGCGGTGACGGCGCCGAAACGTTTCGTGAGGCCGTGCGCCAGCACGGCGGGGGTGCTCATTGTCGGTCTCCTTCTCGTGGCTGCAGAAGCGGCTGGGTGTAGAGGTCGGATGCCGCGCCGGCCAGACGGATCTGCGTCTGCGGGTCGTCCGGTTCGACACCGAAAGTGCGAGCGACGTGGTCGTTGAAGACCACGATGGCGAAGCGGTATGCCGTGAGCAGGGCCGCCATGGCCTGCGGATCGGTGGCCTGGCGGAACCGGAACTGGCCGATCCCGTGCTCGATGGCCTGCTCGGTTTCGGCGACCATCCGGTCGAAGAGGTGCTGCCCCTCGGCAGTGCCGTCCAGGACCATCCGGGCGAAGTACGTGGCCGGCGGTAGGCCGGGTGGCGAGCTGACGACGTAGTCGGCCGGCAGCGTCTGCAGGTCGGCACAAGCGCCTGCTTTGGCGTCAATGACAGCGCGCAGGGCGTGCTCGTCGCACTCGCGGCGAAGCGTCGCCTTGTCGCCGAAGTGGTGGATGACCAGGGCCGGGCTGACGCCCGCCGCCGCCGCGACCTTCCGGACCGTCGTGGCGGCATACCCCTGCTTGGCGAAGAGGGCGATGGCGGCATCCCGGATCCTCGCCGCGGTCGGCACGTCCGGAGCTGAACGCATGTTCAGTACGCTAAACACACGTTCAGTCCGAGTCAACCGCGTCCGGACGACCTGCTGGTGTGCTCTCGGTTACCCCGGGCTCGGGTACCCTCGCCTGCGGAGGATTCGCATAGTGGCCTAGTGCGCACGCTTGGAAAGCGTGTTGGGATAACACCCTCGGGGGTTCGAATCCCCCATCCTCCGCCACGACGCTCACCAGCCTCGTCGGCAGGAGCGGAAGCCACGCTGCAGCGTCGTAAGCGCGCCGGTCGAGCGCGAGCCCGGACCCGGCCAGCGTCGAACTTACGGGCTGCCCACTACGTCGCAGAGCCGTTGAGCAGTCCGGGCAGGTAGGCAGCGCCGCGTATGCCGCTCGACGCGGCAGCGTCCTGCGGGTTGGACAGGGGGCAGGTCTGCAGCGACAGGCATCCGCAGCCGATGCATGAGTCGAGTCCGTCCCGCAGGGCGAGCAAGGCGTCGATGCGTTCGTCCAGCTTGCCGCGCCAGCTCTGCGATATCCGCGCCCAGTCGGCCCGGTTGGGCGTCCGCGACTCTGGCAGGCCGCCAAGTGCCTGCCGCACCTCGTCGAGACTCATGCCGACGCTCCTCGCCGCCCGGATGAACGCGAGGCGCCGCAGGACGCTGCGGGGGTAGCGCCGCCAGCCGTTCGGCGAGCGCTCGGCACGGACCAGTCCCAGGTCCTCGTAGTAGCGCAGGGCGGATGCGGCGAAGCCGCTACGACGGCAGGTCTCGGTCATGGTCAGCAGGTCCGTTGTGTGCACAGCCCGAGTCTCGATGCTCCCTGGCTTGACTTCAAGTGCACTTGAACAACCACTCTGACGGTGTCCGACAGTGAAGGAGCAGCAGTGGCCACCGCACTCGTCACCGGTGCCTCGGCAGGCCTGGGCCTGGCTCTCTCGAGCGCCCTCGCCCAGAGGGGCTATCGCCTCGTGATCGATGCCCGGGAAGGGGGGCGGCTGGAAACTGCCCGGCAGGCTCTTAGCGCCCACACCGAGGTGACCGCAATCCTGGGAGACATCGGCGAGGAAAGCCACCAGGGGGCACTGACCAACGCCGTTGCCACCCTTGGCGAGCTGAACGTGCTGGTGCACAACGCCAGCACCCTTGGCCCGACCCCGCTTCGTCCCATGCACGAGCTGGCCGCCCACGAGCTGGCCGCCATCCTCGCCGTCAACACCGTGGCCCCCAACGAGCTGACCCGACGCCTGCTCCCCTGGCTGACGGTCGCCCACGCGACCGTAGTGGCCATCTCGTCCGACGCCGCCACCCATGCCTACCAGACGTGGGGTGGGTACGGCGCCAGCAAGGCCGCGCTCGACCACCTCGTCGGCACGTGGACAGTCGAGCACCCGGACATCAGCTGGTATGCCGTTGACCCCGGCGACATGCGCACCGACATGCAGCAGGCTGCTTTTCCCGGCGAGGACATCAGCGACCGGCCACTGCCCGAAGCCGTTGTGCCCGCGTTCCTGCGCCTCCTGCAGGAGCGCCGCCCACCCAGCGGGCGCTACCAGGCTCGCGAACTCCTCGGCCGGGCCACCCAGCCCTCCTTGGGCCCACCATGACCGCGCTCGCCGAGCGGCCCACAACCGTCTTCCGCGGCCCGCAGCCACACGTGGCCGATGCGCCGGCCGAGGAACGGGGGCGATCTCGCGACGGCGTGCGCTTACTCGTGGCTCGCCCGTCCGGAATCACCCACACGACGTTCAGCCATCTGGCCGACCACCTGGACGCGGGAGACCTGTTGGTCGTCAACATCTCGGCCACCGTCAACGGCGAGATCGACGCCGTTCTGCAGACCGCCGACGGGTCGCGTCCGGTTGTGGCGCATCTTGCCACACCGCTGCCCGACGGGAGCTGGGTCGTGGAGCTGCGCACGTCACCGCACGCCTCGGCGCCGGTCCTGGACGCCCAGCCGGGTCAGCGGATCACCGGGGTCGCCGGCCCGCTACGCCTGCTCGAGCCCTACGGCGCGCGGCCCTGCTCCCCCACCGGCACAGGAAACCGGCTCTGGCGCGCTCTCGCCGAGGCCGGGCAGGACGTCAAGGCCCTCGTGGATGCCCACGGGCGGCCCATTGCCTACGGCTACCTGCGCCGACGATGGCCGCTCACGGCATACCAGCATGTCTTTGCCACGGTGCCGGGCAGCGCCGAGATGGCCAGCGCCGCCCGCCCGTTCACCAACCGGATCGTCACCCAGCTCCTGGCCAAGGGAGTCCTCATCGCACCGGTCGTCCTGCACACCGGAGTCTCCTCGCAGGAGGCCGGGGAGGCGCCGCAGCCCGAGCGCTTCCAGGTCCCACCCGCCACGGCTGGCGTGGTCAACCGGGTACGGGCGGCCGGGGGACGGGTGGTCGCAATAGGAACGACAGCGACGCGGGCCCTCGAGTCCGCCGTGGCGGGCGGCGTCGTCGTGCCACGTGAGGGCTGGACCGAGCGCGTCGTCACGCCCGCGAACCCGCCGGAGGTCGTCCGCGGGCTGCTCACCGGATGGCACGACGCGATGGCCTCGCACCTGTTGCTCGTCGAGGCCGTTGCCGGCGCCTCCCTGACCCAGCGTGCCTACGACGCGGCGCTGACGCGTGAGTACGAATGGCACGAGTTCGGCGACTCGGGACTGCTGCTGACCTGAGCTCACGGCGAGATGCACCGACGTGGCGCCGCCGCTCCCGCACGCCGCCCGCGCAAGACGCTCACTCGCTGGCAGGATGAAGGCATGGTTCCCGCGGAACCTGCGGACCCGGCATACCAGCAAGAGGGGCCGCAACTGGCGCGTCGGCTCGACCTCAACGACGCCGTCGTCCTCGGCCTGGCGTCGATGGTGGGCGCCGGTGTCTTCGCGGCCGTCACGCCCGCGGCCCAGGCGGCCGGTTCGGGCCTGCTCATCGGACTCGCCCTCGCGGCTGCCGTGGCGTGGGCCAACGCGACGTCCTCGGCGCAGCTGGCCGCGCAGTACCCGGCGTCCGGGGGCACCTACGTCTACGGGCGTGAGCGGCTCGGACCCACGTGGGGCTTCGTGGCGGGATGGGGTTTCGTCGTCGGCAAGACCGCGTCATGCGCGGCGATGGCGCTGACCGTAGCGACGTACGCGCTCGGCGGTGAGGCTCGGGCCGCGAGGCTCGTCGCCCTCGCCGTGCTGGCAGCGCTGACCGTCGTCGCGCTGCGCGGCATCACGCGCACGGCCCGGCTGGCTCGGGTGCTGCTCGCCACGACCTTGGCGACGCTCGTCCTCGTCGTCTCGGTCGTCCTGGTCTTCACCAGGTCGTGGCACTCGCCCGCGGAGTCGATCGGCACCGCCAGCCCGTACGGCGTGCTCCAATCGGCCGGGCTGCTCTTCTTCGCGTTCGCTGGCTACGCCCGCATCGCCACCCTCGGCGAGGAGGTCCGCGACCCGGCCCACACCATCCCCAAGGCCATCACCCGCGCGCTGCTCGCCGCCATCGTCCTGTATGCCGTCGTCGCGCTCACGCTGCTTCTCACCATCGGCCCGGAAGGGATCGCGAGCAGTGCGCTGCCATTGCTGGCCGCGGCACAGGCGGCGGACGTGTCCTGGCTCGGGTTGGTGCTGCGGATCGGGGCCACGGTAGCCAGCCTCGGAGCCTTGTTGGGTCTGTTGACCGGCGTGGGGCGCACCGTCTTCGCCATGGCGCGGGGCGGCGACCTCCCGCGTGGTCTGGCCGCGGTGGACTCGCGCACCCAGGTCCCCTCGCTTGCGCAGCTGGCCATCGCCGGGGCGGTCGCGTTGCTCGTCCTGCTCACCGACCTGCGCCACGCGATCGGCTTCTCGTCGTTCGGCGTGCTCGTCTACTACGCGATCGCCAACGTCGCGGCCTGGACGCAGGACTCGGTCCACCGCCGCTGGCCGCGCTGGGTCCAAGTCGGCGGGCTCGCTGGCTGCGCACTGCTGAGTGCGACCTTGCCGTTCGGCTCGGTGCTGGCCGGGGTCGTGGTGTTCGCCGTCGGTCTCGGCGGTCGGGCCCTTCTGCGCACCCGGCGTTGACCCACGGCAGACAAGATCGGCGCGGCCGGCTGCAAGATCGACAAG
>JBIOUP010000027.1:0-17423 GCA_044867305.1 Dermatophilaceae bacterium | reverse complement strand
CAGGCCGGCCACATCACCCTGCACCACCGCAGAAGCACCCGTGTCATAGCTACGACGGTCAAGCGTGCTCATATCAGCTCTCCCCCTGTGGGACGCCGGAACAAGGTCAACGCGACGCGCCGAAACGCGCCGCCTCAAACGGTGCAGCCCCTTGAGCCTGAGCCGCGTTATCGGCCATCTGGCCATCCCCCGTCACGAACGAGCGGTTCATGCCACCCTGCCCATGCACGATCCGAGCCAGCGAACCGTTCAAGTCCGCCGTGATCTCGTCCGTGTGCGCCTTGAAGTGGTCAAACGCAGCCCGCCCCGCGCCATTGAACCGCCCCTCCAACGGTTGCGCAGCAGCGACCAGCTGCCGCACCAAACCACCCAGGTCGTCACTAGCTCCGGAGGTCTGCTGAGAAAGATTGCCCAGCGTCGATGCGCCCATGTCGAACTTCACCGCGGTTCCCCTGTCATCCGACGATCACCCGAAACGGCCACGCCGCCACACGACCAGCGGCCCCACCAGAAGATGGCCGCGCCCTTTCTAGCACGACCAACCCCGTGCCCGAAAGTCGAGAGCCAGTCCGTTCTGAGTCCTCCACCCGTTCTGGGGCGCGCTGCCGCGGATGACCCGTGTGTACCATCCGCGTGTGGCACGCGACTATGACACGCACCTGCTGGACGCGGTCGCTGTGCGGCGTGCTCGGCTGCGGGAGACGTTCCTGTGGGGGCCGCAACGCCGCTCACGGGCGGTCGGTGAGCTGGTTCGGCCGTTGACGGTCAGCCTCGTCGTTGCAGTGCTCATCGCGGCTGGCTGCGTCGGCTGGTCGTACCTGCAGGCTGCCCTGGCTCAGCCTTCCTTCGGATATGCACCAACGGCGCCGATCACCACCAGGTCGACGCCATGACCGCAGATGTCACCGCCTTGACGCGTGTCACGGTGCGCGGTCCTGATCGTGCCGTCGACATGGTGCTGCCCGGAGATGAGCCGGTGGGAGCCTTGCTCGGTCAGCTCGTGGAGATCGCTCATCCGGACATCCCAGATACGCCACACGAGTACTGCTTGGTTCTCCCGGACGGAGACGTTCTGGGTTCCGCAGACACCTTCGCGTCGCGCGGCGTGCCCGACGGTACGCCGATCCGGCTCGTCGCCAGGCTGGAGGCTCCACCTCCTCCGGTCGTGCACGATGTCGGTGCCGCCATGGAGCACGCCACCTCTCGGCTGCGGTGGAGCTGGGGTGTTCGGGCACGTGGCTGGCTGCTCATCGGCGTGGCCTGCGCCGTGCTGGGCTGGGCGTTGTGGACGGTCCGCGCAGTCATCGGACCGGCCTGGATGTACGGCATAGGAGTCGGCGCTGGCGTTGTGGCTGTGGCGGTTACCCGGCGGGTGCGCACACAGCTGCGAGTGCTGCTCCTGGGGGCAGGAGTCGTGACCTGCGCGGTCGCGATTGGTTCTGGCGGATTGGCTTGGCCCTCTGCCAGGCTGACAGGGCTCCTCGCGGCAGCGGTCTTCGGCGTTGCCTTGGTTGCGGTGCTTGGACACGGGCGGCCCGCCGCCGCCGCTGCCATCAGCTGCATCGTCGCTGCGGCGGCGCGCTACCTGCCTGCGGCAGTCGGCGCCTCGGCCTTGCTCACCGCTTGTCTGTGCGCGCTTGGTTCGGTCTTGGCCGTCGGTATGCTGCCTCGGCTCGCCCTGGCGTGGGCTGGGCTGACCCGAATCGACGACCAACGGGCGGACGGTTCGCAGGTGTCCGTGGTCAGCGTGGACCGGGGCATCTCAGACGCCCACGCCGTGTTGGCGTTGGTGCTGGTGCCGTTAGCGGCACTGGCTGCCTGGGCCGGAGCGCTGCTCATCGGTGAGGAGAGCGTGTGGGGCGCGCTCCTGGCCACTGTCATGGCGGCGGTCCTGTTGCTGCGGCAACGGGCATTTCCCTTGCTGCTGCAGTGGCTGACCCTGACCGCCGCTGGCGGTTACCTACTCTTGCTCGCCGCCAACCGGATCGTCGCCGCCTACGACCTGTTGTGGGTCCCGCCAACCGCAGCAGCCGTGGCACTGGCCGTCGCCGTCGCGGGGATCTACGTCACGCCGGGGGCCGCCGCTCGGGCCCGCGCCCGTCAGGTGGTCGACCGTGTCGAGCAGATCGGGGTGCTGTGCCTGTTCCCGCTGGCCTTCGCAGCTCTGGACGTCTACGACCGGCTGCTGCATCAAAGCGGGTAGCCGTGCGTCGGCGGGCCGCCCAACGCACGGCGCGACGGCATACCTCAGGGGGAGCATGGGATGACATACGACGATGACTCGTTGGTGAGCTTCACCCCGCGAGGGGAGCGTCCCTGGCAGCGGATCGCCCGCGGTGGTGCCGCCCCGTTTGCCGCAACCGGTGCCGTGCTGGCCATGCGGGAAGAGGCCGCCCAGCTCGAAGTGCCCATCTCGACGACGGTGCGGGTGAGCTGCTCGGGGCCAGGATCGGCGATCGTGTGCGCGTCCGTCGGCCTGGCTCTTGCTCACCGGCGAAACGACGGCGTGCTCTGTGTGGACGCCGACCCACCCGCTTCGTCGCTGTCGTGGCGCCTCGGCATCGACGCCCAATCGGTCGATGACCGGGGCTTGTCAATCGTTGAGTCGAAGCTACGCGGACCGGTCGCTGCCCTGGACAGCGTCGTGCCGAGGACTGCTGAAGGGCTGTGGGTCCTGCCGCTGCCACATGCCAGCAGCCGCGCCACCGCCCGGCCGTTGCTGACCGCGCTGTCCAGGCTTTTCGCCGTCGAGCTCACCGACCTCGGACCGGACCCATGTGCGTCAATAGCGCACTCCGACAGGGATATCGCCGTCGTTTGCGCACCCGCGACACCGGATGCGGTGCGCTCCACCATGGCCAGGCTCTGGCCTTCAGGGCGCACCGGCGGTGCCGAAGGGCCGCCGCTGGTCATCGCCCTGGCAGAGTCGTGGCGATCGCGTCGTCCAGTGCTCAACGTGCCAGAGGCCCGCCGCCAGGTGGGCGACCTCGCGCCCGGTGCCGTCGTCGCGGTGCTTCCGTTCGACCGGCACGTCGCGTCCGGGGCGCGGCTGAACGCCGCGGCATTGAGCGAGCCATATGCCCTCAGTGCGGTGCGACTAGCGGGTCGCATCCTGGCGACGGCGTTGGTGAGGGTGGGATGACGACCAGGCTGGTCCATCGCCCGGCCCGCACCGTGCGGCCCAGCCGAGCGCCGGACCCCATCGAGCTGGCAGCACCGCCGACGCTGTCGACCCAGCGCAACGTGTCTGCGCTGCAGAGCATGCTGCCGCTTGCAGGCGCGGCTTTGTCGATGTCGATGATGTTGTTCATGCGCGGCTCGGCGTTTGTCGTGCTCGGTGCGGTGATCATGGTCGCGTCGGTCGGTGCTGCCGCCGCGTTCTACCTATCGCAGCGGGGCGCGGCCCACCGAGCGCGACGCGACGCACGCGAGGCCTACCTCGCCTACCTCGATGACCTCTCCGACCGGCTGCGCACGGCTGAAGCCGACCTCGTCGTCGAGGACTTGCTCACCCAGCCGCCCACATCGCGACTGCTCGACGTCATCCGCAACCCCGCGCGGATTTGGGAGCGCCGTCGCAAGGACCCCGACTTCCTCACCGTCCGTATCGCCGCCGGCAGCGCTCCCCGACAGTCGTTGAGCGTCCGAGGCCCGGACAATGCCGTCACCCGGCCGGACCCCTTCCTCGATGCCGAAGCCGCCGCCGTAGTGGAGCGGTTCTCCAGCACACCGAACGTCGCGGTCTCGGTGGACCTCGACCTGGCGGGACACGTCAGCGTGGTCTCACCCGATCTCGAGGCCGGTCGCGCGTTGCTGCGCACAATCCTGCTGCAGGTCTGCGTGAACCACGCCCCGGATGACGTGGAGGTCGCGCTCATCGTGGACGGAGCCGTCCTCGACAAGTGGCGCTTCGCGCGCTGGCTACCGCACGGACTCGACCGGAGCTTCATCACGGCCACTGGTCCGCAGCCCCTGGTGGCAGCCGACGGACGCGCGCTGGTCCGCCTGTTGCGCGCGCAGCTGAGCCAACGGATTGCGCGTGCGGCTCAGTCCTACCGTCACGGCGCAACGACCGCCGAGGCCCAGACCCAGCCGCGCCTGCTGATCGTGGTCGACAGCGCCGACCGGTCGGCCCGCGAGCTCGGGCTGCCGGCGGACCTGTCGCTTCCCGCCCTGGGCATCACCGTCATCACTCTCGTCGCGGACCGACTCGCCGAGCCCAGCGAGGTGACTACGCGGGTCACGCTCAGCGCCGACGCCGAGACCGTCAGCGTCGAGAAGCTCGCCGCCGAGACACGAACCTGCCAAGGCAGGGCTGAGCTCAGCAGCCTGCCGTGGGCCGACGGTTGTGCCCGCATGTTGGCGCCGCTGCGGCTATCGAGCGACTCCTACGACGACGGCACCGGAACCCCCCCAGCCGATTTCGCTGTGCTGCTTGAATTGAGCGACATCACCGATCTCGACCTGCTGACTCTGTGGCTGCCCAAAACCGGCCGCGACTTCCTCCGCGTGCCGATCGGCGTCACCCCGAAAGGCGACCCGCTCATCCTCGACCTCAAGGAGTCCGCCCAGCTCGGGATGGGCCCGCACGGCCTGTGCGTCGGCGCCACCGGGTCAGGCAAGTCGGAGCTGCTGCGCGACATCGTCCTGGCGTTGGCAGTCTCACATTCCCCGGCCCAGCTCAACGTCATGCTCGTGGACTACAAAGGCGGCGCCACCTTCGCTCCTTTCGCAGCGCTGCCGCATGTGGCCGGCCTGCTGACCAACCTCGCCGCCGACGCCACCTTGGTCGAGCGCATGTACGCGAGCCTGGAAGGCGAGGTGAACCGCCGTCAGCAGGTCCTCGCCGATGCCGGGCGGCTGACCGACATCGTCGAGTACAACCTCAAGGTCGCCGAGGTGGGCGACTCCAGCGTGCTCGAACCCATGCCCAACCTCGTCGTCATCATCGACGAGTTCGCCGAGCTGCTCACCGCCAAGCCGGAGTTCATCGAGCTGTTCCTGCGCATCGGCCGGATCGGGCGCTCCATCGGGGTGCACCTGTTGCTGTCCTCCCAGCGCCTGGAGGAAGGCAAGCTTCGGGGCTTGGAGGCCTACCTCAGCTATCGCATCGCATTGCGGACCTTGTCCGAGGCCGAGTCACGCACCGTGCTCGGCAACGCCGACGCCTTCCACCTTCCGGCCGTTCCCGGACTGGGGCTGCTGCAGGTCGACGTGAGCATCTACGAGAGCTTCAAGTCGGCATACATCTCCGGACCACTTGCGGAGGTCGAAGCTGCGCCCAGCGGGTCAGAAGCCCCTCAGGTGAGTGTGATCGAGGACTATGGCCGTCCAACTGCGCACCAGGCTGCCGGGCCAGAGCCGGCTGCGACCGCGAAGACGACCGGGCCGACCCTCATGTCCGCCATCGTGAACCAGCTGGTGGGGCAAGGTTCGCCGGCCCGGGCCATCTGGTTGGCTCCGTTGCCGCAGGCATTCACCCTCGACCAGCTCGGCGACGGCATCACCGTCACGGACCACGGCATTCGGCTGCGACGCTTCGTCGGCAGCTCCGAGGCCAGCCTGATCATTCCGATCGGGCTGGTGGACGACCCGGCCCGGCAGTGGCAGGGCGTGTGGAGTCTCGAGCTCGGCTCCGCCGGGGGCCATGCCGTGATCGTGGGTGCCCCGGCTTGCGGCAAGACAACAGCGTTGCGCACGATCGCGCTGTCGCTCGCCGCAACGCGCACACCGCAGGATGTCGCCGTCTACGCGGTCGACCTGCTCGGCAACGCGCTGCGCGGCCTGGAGGAGCTGCCCAACGTCGGCAGCGCCGTCGGCCGAGACGAGGGCGAACGCACACGCCGGCTGTTCGAGGAGATGCAGGCCGAGCTCACGCGGCGCGAGGCCCTCTTCGAGCGCCATCGTCTCGACACGGTTACCGAGCTGCGCGAGGCCAGGCTTGCGGGAGTCCTGCCGGACCTGCCAGCCGCCGAGGTCGTCTACCTGGTCGACGGCTACGGCCAGCTGGGCCAGCAGTTCGAGTCCCTCGAGTCGATCGTTCACGACGTGCTCGCCCGCGGCGGACGCTACGGGATGCATGTGGTCACCACGGCGACCCGCTGGAGCGAGGTTCGCGGGGCCCAGCTGGCGTCCTTCGGCCACCGGGTCGAGCTCGCCCTGTCCGACCCGAGTGAGTCCGCACTGGACGCCAAGCTGGCGCGCGCCGTTCCGGCTGACCACCCCGGCCGAGCGTTGACGGCCCGCCGCCAGTTCGCTCAGATCGCCCTACCTCGCTTGGACGGTATGCCGATCGGCGAGCAAACCGGCTTCATCGCGGCCGCGCGAACGCTTCGCGGTTCCTACACCGGCAGCCACCCACCACCGATCCGCACCCTCCCGCGCATGCTGCCGGTCGGGCAAGCCGGCCGTGAGTTTTCCCGACACCCCGGCCGAGTGTGCCTTGGCATACGCGAGCAGGATCTCTGTCCGGCATACCTCGACTTGTTCGACACCGACCAGCATTTGCTCGTCCTGGGTGATACCGACACGGGCAAGACCAACCTGCTGCGCCTCGTGGTCCGCGCGCTCACGTCGCAGTGCTCCTCCGATGATCTCGTCTTCGCGGTCTTCGACCCGCGCCGCAGCATGCGTGAGCAGATCGACGAGTCCTACGTCGGCGGATACGCCACCAACCCCGTCCGAGCGGGACAGCTGGCAGAAGCAGTCGCCAAGCAAGTGCACATCCGCCAGGCCGATGA
Organism: Dermatophilaceae bacterium; assembly: GCA_044867305.1. GTDB lineage: Bacteria > Actinomycetota > Actinomycetes > Actinomycetales > Dermatophilaceae > Phosphoribacter. Next base: position 10,683 of record JBIOUP010000027.1, on the reverse strand, counting down.
GGGCACCGGGGTCCTGGAAGCAGGGCTGCATGTCCCGGCGCAGCCCAACGGGGCGCACCCTGCCTCGCTCGTTCAGCCGCGGGTGGTGCTGCTCATCGACGACTACGACGTGCTGGCTGCATCCGGTACGGCCCCCCTGGGTTCGCTGGTGCCTTACCTCGCCGCCGCAAGTGATCTGGGCTTGCACGTGGTCATGACCCGTCGTGTGATGGGTGCGGCCCGCGGCATGTTCGAGCCGTTCACCGGCGCGGTGCGCGAGTCCGGCTGCCTCTCACTGCTGTTGTCGGGCGATCGCAGTGAAGGGCTGTTGTTCCCCGGCGTTCGGCCTCGGACCTTGCCGCCTGGGCGAGCCCAGCTCATCCGCCCCGGAGAGCCGGTCGAGCAGGTCCAGACGTCCTTCGTCGCTTCCACAGAGTCCGTGACCCCATGACCGCTTCGACGATTGCGATCTGCGCCAGCCAGCCGCATGTCGCCGACGTCGTTGGCGCTCTCGCCGATGCCGACTCGTCACTACGGGTACTGCATGAGCAGGCCAGGCCGCTCCTGGTGCTGCTGCGCGGCGAGCGTCCGGTCCTCACCATCGAGGCCCCGACCCTCGTGCAGGTGACCGGCGAGGCCAGCCGCCTCTTCGGTCCCGCCATGCGCGTCGCCGATGAACCGGCCTGGTGGGTCACGTGCCACCACGCCGCATCGGATGACCACGCCGCAGTCCTGGCTGTCGCCGTGGCCGACCGCCTTGCGGCCGAATGCGCTGGGGTGTCGTGGCAGAGCCGCTGAGCTTTCACCCGGGCCTCGACTCGGTCACCAACGCCCTGGGGGTGCACGACGTGGCCGGCGACACGGCCTTCCTCAGCGCCGTCGTCATCGACGCTTACCACGTGACGCAGGCGTCAGGACGCCAGTTCGTCATGGTCGCCCGGCCGGACGCGCGAGCAACCTATCCCCTCCGCGTCGCCCTGCGAACCGCAAACTTCGGTTGGGCGTGCCACGACGACCACCTGCCCGGCGGCCGAGCCACGAGCAACGGTCCTGCACAGGCGCGGCCAGGGCGCAGCGAGGAAGACGTATCCGGCCGCGTTGAGCTGGACGTCTTGTTCACCTGCCCCCCGGCCGACGTCGGAGGCTACGTGGAGGCCGTCCTCGGGGCGGTCACGAGCGCTCTCGAGCTCTCGCCATTGCGTGGATGGGGATTATCCGAACCGGTCACGCAGAGGTGGGGCGCGCGGGAGCTTTCCCGCCTGGTTGCCGAACGTCGTCCGCAACCCACGACGCTCGTGGTGCTCGGCGGGGATCCCGAGAGTGGACCACTTACCGGACTCGTCTCTGTGGAGCAGACCGAAACCTCGGCGCAGGTCCACGCCGCAGTGGCGGTCGGCACGTCGGCGGGCGCGGCCTTGCGTTCGCGCACTGCGGACGCGCTGCCGGCTGCGTTGGTGAACGCGGCCCGGCTCACGCTCGCAACGGCTTCGTGGTGCCCAGGGCCGGCCGACACCACGTCCTGCCCGGCGACAGATGTCCCCATCTCCGCGCTCTGGGCGCTGCTCGGCCAGGAGACCCGGTCAGCGAGAAGCGCCATGGAGTCGCTGGGCCACGGCTGTGATCTGGACGGCGGCAATGGCGTACATGTCTTGGTGGCCTTAGCCCCGGGAGTTCAGCCGCATGACGTGGCGCGGCTGCTTAGCTTCTAGCAACAGTTGCACGGCCGCGCTGCTCCGGGTCGATGTGATACCGCGTCCGGATACGTCCGGATACGATGCGCGATCACATCGACCGGAGGGCGGTCGGCCGGGCGGCGCGGGCGGGCACGCGCAGGGCCGGCATGGCGTAGCAGGGGTGTCGGCGGCACGGCATACAGTGCCTGCCATGGTCGCTGCGTTGTCGCCCAGCCGGGCTTCGGACTTCAAGCAGTGCCCGCTGCTCTACCGGTTCCGAGTCATCGACCGGTTGCCCGAGGGTCCGAGCCCGGCGGCCGCCCGTGGCACGCTGGTGCACGCCGTCCTGGAGCGGCTGTTCGACCTGCCGGCACCCCAGCGCACCGCTGACGCGGCCGCTCGGCTCGTCGGCCCGGAATGGTCCCGGCTGGTCGAGCAGGAGCCCGAGCTCGCGGGGTTGCTGGCCGGGCAGGACAGCCCGGACGCCTGGTACTTGCAGGCCGTCGAGCTCATCAACCGATGGTTCACCCTCGAGGACCCGTCCTGCCTCGAGCCAGCCGAGCGCGAGCTGTACATCGAGGTCGACGTCGAGGGACTGACCTTGCGCGGCTACGTCGACCGGCTCGACATCGCCGCGGACGGCGCGCTGCGGATCGTGGACTACAAGACCGGCCGCTCCCCGAGCGAGCTGTTCGAGCGGGCGTCCTTGTTCCAGATGCGCTTCTACGCGCTGGTCCTGTGGCGGCTGCGCGGGGTGATCCCCCGGATGCTGCAGCTGGTCTACCTCGGCGACGGCGAGGTGATCCGCTACCAGCCCGACGAGGCCGACCTGCTCGCCACCGAGCGCAATATCAAGGCGCTGTGGGCAGCCATCCAGCGAGCCGCTGACACCGGTGACTGGCGCCCGCGCACCTCACGGCTGTGCGACTGGTGCGAGCATCGCGACCTGTGCCCCGCCTGGGGTGGCACGCCGCCGCCGCTGCCGCAGGACTCCGCGCTCAGGGCGATCGACCCGTCGATGACCGGCCAGGCGCGCCCAGCCGACGACTGAGGCGTGGGGCGGCCATAGGCGGCCGTGCCTGGGCCGAGCGGGCAAACTCAGGCCGACTGCGCCTCATCCTCCACGACGGACAGCAGCTCGGCGGCGCGAAGTCCACGCAACGTCGCGAGCCCCACCGCGCCGCGCACCAGAGGCACCGGCTTGACGCTCGGCACAACAAGCGTCGGGATGCCCGCCGCGACAGCCGAACGCATCCCGGCCTCCGAGTCCTCGATCGCCACGCACTCGGCTGGGTCGACCCCGAGCGCGGCGGCGGCCGCCTCGTACGGGTCAGGATGCGGCTTGCCTCGCGTCACCTCGTCACCGGTCACGATGACATCGAAGAAGGGCTCGGGCAGGGCGGCTTCGAGCAGGTCGGTCAGGCGCCGGTAGGACATCGTGACGAGCGCACACGGTATGCCGGCCGCCCGCACGTCGCTCAGCAGCTCGAAGGCACCTGCTCGCCACGGGATGCGCTGGCCCAGTCGTTCGCCGACCCCGTCAACGAGGCGATCGACGACCTGCTCTGGGCTCAGCGTCACTGACGAGTGCTCAACGATGTAGCGCCCGGATTCCGGCAGGGACTGGCCGACGAGAGTCATCGCGTGCTGGTGCGACCAGCGCCCCCCGAAAGACTGGACGAGATCGTGCTCCTCCGCGATCCAGTACGGTTCGGAGTCCACGAGCGTGCCGTCCATGTCCCAGAGCACGGCGGCCGGCAGGCGGAGGGTCATGGGTGGGCCGTGACCTTTCGGTGTCGAGGGCGTCATCTCTATGGTACATCGTCCGGTATGCCGGTCGGCCGCCGTGCGCCGCGCGGCACGGCATACGGAATAGGCTGGATCCCCTCACCTGCCGACGGAAGGGCCGACCACGTGATCGAGGTCACCAGCGTGCCGCCCCTGCGCGACCCCATCCTGCTTGCCGCCTTCGAGGGGTGGAACGACGCCGGCGAGGCCGCCACCAAGGCCGTCGCGCACCTGGCCCGCGCCTGGCGTGCCCGGGTGGCCTTCGAGCTCGACCCCGAGGACTACTACGACTTCCAGGTCAACCGCCCCCGTGCCGTCCTCGTGAAAGGGCAGCGCCGGATCACCTGGCCGGTGACCCGGCTGCTCGTCGCCACGGACACTCCCCTCGAGCGCGATGTCGTCTTCATCGAGGGGATCGAGCCCTCGATGCGCTGGCGCACCTATGCCGCCGAGCTGCTCGACACGGCCAGGCCCCTCGGGATCACGGCGGTCGTCACGCTCGGCGCCCTGCTCGCCGACGTCCCCCATACCCGCCCGATCCCGGTGTCGACGACGTCCGACGACCCCGAGACCCAGTCCCGGTACGGTGCCGAGCAGAGCAGCTACCAGGGGCCGACCGGCATCGTCGGCGTGCTCACCGAAGCCGCGAGCCGCGCCGGCCTGCCCACCCTGTCGTGCTGGGCCGCCGTCCCTCACTACGCCGGCGGCGCGCCGTCGCCCAAGGCCACTCTCGCCCTGCTCTGCACCCTCGAGGGCATTCTCGACGTGTCCATCCCCCAGTCCGCAGTCGCCGACGACGCGCGGGCGTGGGAGCACGGGGTCAACGAGCTGGCCGAGTCCGACGAGGAAGTGGCCGAGTACGTCAAGTCCCTCGAGCAGGCCACGGATGCCGCCGAGCTACCCGAGGCCAGCGGCGACGCGATCGCGCGGGAGTTCGAGCGCTATCTGCGCCGCCGCCGCGACGAGCCCTCGACCTGAGCACAAGGCGCCGAGCTACAGCCGGACACCGAGCAACGCGTCGAGTGCGCGCGCGAGCAGCCCGGGTGCACTCGCTGATTCTCCGCCTTCCTCGAGGCAGTGCTGCGCCCACGTGTCTACCGCAGCAAGCGCCGCGGGGGTGTCGATGTCCTGGCTGAGGGCCTCGCGGACGGCCTGCACCGTCTTGTCGGCGTCCGGCCCCCCGTTGACCGACACGGCCGCCCGCCACGTAGCGAGCCGCTCGACCGCGCCGGGCAGCTCGGCGTCGGTCCACTCCCAATCGAGACGGTAGTGGTGCGCGAGCAGGGCCAGCCGGATCGCCATCGGGTCGACACCCTCGCGCCGCAGTTCGGACACCAGGACCAGGTTGCCCTGGGACTTGCTCATCTTGGCCCCGTCGAGACCGACCATCGCCTGGTGCACGTACACCTGAGCGAAACGGGCCGCCCCGGTGAGCGCGCAGCCCTGCACAGCCGTCATCTCGTGGTGCGGGAAGATCAGGTCCGAGCCCCCGCCCTGCACGCTGAACGGCATACCGAGGTACTCCACCGCGATGGCCGTGCACTCGATGTGCCAGCCTGGGCGCCCGTCGCCGAGCAGGCCACCGTCCCACGACGGCTCCCCCTCACGGGCCGCGCGCCACAGCAGCGGATCGAGGGCATCGCGCTTGCCCGGACGCTCCGGGTCGCCGCCGCGTTGGGCCGACAGCTCGAGCATCTGCGCGCGCGTCGCTCCCGAGACCTCGCCGAAGCCGGGGCGGCCCTGCACGTCGAGGTACACGTCGCTGCCCGGCGCGTCGTCGGCCGGGAGCCGGTATGCCGCTCCCGTCGTGACCAGCCGGTCGACAGAGGCCACGATGAGGTCGATGCTCTCCGTGACGCCGAGGTAGTGGTCGGGCGCGATGACTCCCAGGGCGGTCATGTCCTCCCGGTACAGCGCGGTCTCCTCGGCAGCCAGGTGCGCCCAGTCCACGCCGTCGCGAGCGGCCCGCGCCAGCAGGGGGTCGTCGACATCGGTGACGTTCTGGACATAGCGCACCCGGTGCCCGGCGTCGAGCAACGTGCGCAGCAGCACGTCGAAGGTGACGTAGGTCGCCGCGTGGCCGATGTGGGTCGCGTCGTAGGGGGTGATTCCGCAGACGTAGATGCCGGTGACCGGGCCTGGCTCGAGCGGGACGAGGGCATCGGTGGCGGTGTCGTGGACGGACACCGCCAGCCCCTGGCCGGGCACGGCGGGGATATGAGGAGACGGCCAGGAGATCACTGCCAGAGCGTATCCGGTCGCTTCTTCCTCACAGGGCGGGCCACGGGATTGCGGGCCAGCCGCGGCTCGGGCGGGGATGGACCTGGTCAGCAGCCAGCCGCTGGACCCGTGTGCGCAGCGCTGCCACGTCGTCCGCCGGAAGCAGGCGGTCCAGCGCGGTGCGCAGGGTGGAAGCGCCCAGCTCGTCGGCAAGACGGTGCAGCCGTGCCACGTCCGAGGGTCGCAGCGGTCGGCCGGCCCATCCCCACAGCACCGTGCGCAGCTTGGGTTCGCCGTGCAGGGTCAAGCCGTGGTCGAAGCCCCAGAGCGTCCCCGCCCCGTCGCGGACCAGATGTGAGCCCTTGCGGTCGGAGTTGTTGAGCACCGCATCGAGCACGGCCGCGTCGCGGACGTCGTCGGCGTCCTGATGCACCAGGCTGACCGGTCGCCGTCCGGCCAGCTCGCCGTCGAGCACCGACAGCCAGCCGGGCGGGCGCTGTCCCACGGGCACGAGCCGAACCACCGCGCAGGCCGGGTCCTGCTCGCCGAAGGGGTCGCCGATCCACAGCTGCACCGAACCGGCCCCCATCGGGCCCTCGCGCAGCACCGTGGGCGGCACGATCCCGTATGCCGTGGCCTCGGCGAGCAGCCAGGACGCCACCTCGCGCCCGGCCAGGGTGCCCTCGGGGAAGTCCCACAGCGGCCGCTCCCCGCGCACCGGTTTGTAGATGGCGCGCATCGGCGCCTGGTTGGCCTCGTCCGGGCCGACGGCCGAGCCGACCTCCACCAGGAGCGCGACGTTGGAGGCGTCGACGATGCGCCCGACCATCGTGAGCTCGCCGCGTTCGAGTCGCTCCAGCACGGCACCCCGCTCGGCGGCTGTGCGTGGGCCGTCCACGAGCGTCAGCGGCGGTAGCCGTTTGCTCGCGGACACACGTGCCCACCGCTATCCAGTGGTCCACCACAGAAGGGGCACGGTGGGCGGCCGGCCGCGACAAGGGCTTTGGTGCGCTGCGCGAACGCCCGCGCCTGGGCGGGAGGCAGCACCACCCGCACGCTGTACTCCTCCTCCGAGGACGCCTCTGGCTGCTCGCCGCTCTCCAGGTCCGGCTCACGGTCTGCCTCGACGAGCACGGCTTCGCGCTGGGGGTCCCACCCCAGGGAGATCGTGTTGACGCGGAACTCGTCCTCGATCGGGGCCTCGAGGGGGTCGTTGTCGGCCTGCGCCTGCTCGGCGGAGGCGTTGCCCGCTGCGGCGGCATACTCGTCGAGCAACGCCTCGATCCGCTCGGCGAGAACGGACAGTTGCTCCTTCTCGCACGACACGCTGACCAGGCGGGAGCCGTCGCGCGCTTGGAGGAAGAAGGTGCGCTGACCGGGCGGTCCGACCGTGCCAGCGACGAACCGCTGGGGGCGCTCGAACTCGAAGACCGGCATACTGCGACCTTAACCGACGCCAGGCGGCGAACCGTCCTCTGCGGCGTCGGTGCTCCCGTCTGCGCTGCGGTCGGTGCTGCCGTCTGCGCTGCCGTCTGCGCTGCCGTTGGTACTGCCGTCGCTACCGCCGTCGGCGGACGGGTCGTCCGGGCCGGCCCCTCCCCCGACGACCGCGTCGCCAGAGGGCCGGTGTGGCGGGATGATGCCGCACAGGTCGCCGCTGACGTCGTTCGTGCGCAGGACGAACGGGCGCCGCTCCGTGTAACGCACCACAGAGGTCGAGGCCGGGTCCACGTGGATGCGCTGGAACAGGTCCAGATGCACGCCGAAGGCGTCGGCGAGGATCGCCTTGATGACATCGCCGTGCGAGACGGCGATCCACAGGCCCTGCTCGCCTTGGTCGGCTCGGACGCGGGCGTCGATCTCGCGGATGGCCCGCACAGCCCGCTGCTGCATGGCGGCCAACGACTCGGCCGGCCACTGCGGGTCGTCCGGGAACACCACGGCGCTCGGCTGGTCCTGCACCGTGCGCCACAGCGGCTCCTTGACCAGCTCGGGAATGGCCCGGCCGGTCCACGCGCCGTAGCGGCACTCGCCGAGCCGCTCGTCGACGTCGAGGGGTATGCCGGTCCCCTGCCCGTCCGGTGCGGTGCTCAGCCGCTCCACCAGGGCGGCGGCCGTCTCACGGCATCGCTGCAACGGAGAGGTGACGACCCGGCATACCCGTAGCTGCGCCTGCGCGATCCGCTCGGCGACGGCTCGGGCCTGGTCAACGCCCTTCTCGTCAAGGGAGATCCCCGGAGTCCAGCCGGCCAGTGTGCCGCCTGTGTTGGCGTTGGTCCGGCCGTGGCGAACGAGCAGGACCGTGGGCACGGGCCACACTCTAGGTGTCGGGTAGTGCGGCGGGGCGCTGTCGTGATGAGAATGTGGCGTGATCATGGACCAGGCCGTCTACCGTGGCGGGGTTCGCTATACCTGCGGGGACCTCAGCGACGAGCTGGAAAAGCTGCGGACACTGCGCGACGGGTTCATCTGGATCGGTCTCAAGGACCCGACCGACGCGGAGTTCGACTCCGTCAACGACGAGCTGGAGTTGCACCCGCTGGCTGTCGAGGACGCGGTCAAGGGCAACCAGCGGGCCAAGATCGAGCCGTACGAAGGCAACATCCTCGCCGTGCTCAAGACCTTGCGCTACCTCGAGGAGACCTCCGACGTCGAGACCGGCGAGGTCATGGTGTTCGTGGGGGACCGCTTCGTCGTCACGGTGCGCCGCGGCGAGGGCAACCCGCTGCGCGACGTGCGCCACCGGCTCGAGCTCAACCGTGACCAGCTGGCGCTGGGGCCCGCGGCCGTGCTGCACGCCGTGATGGACAGCGTGGTCGACAACTACGTGCTCATCGAGCGGGCGTTGTCCGACGACATGGACCGCATCGAGCAGCAGGTCTTCACCGGGGCTGAGGAGACCGACGTCACCGCCATCTACCGGCTCAAGCGCGAGGTGCTCGAGTTCCGCCGGGCGGCATACCCCCTCGCCGAAGCGCTCGGCCGGATCGGGATGCGTCCCTTCCCTGAGCTCATCGACAGCGAGGTGCTGCCCTTCTTCCGCGACGTGGCCGACCACCTGGCCCGGGTCAACGACCACATCGAGTCCTACGACCGGCTGCTCACCGACATCCTCAACGCGCACCTCACCCAGGTCACCGTGCAGCAGAACGAGGACATGCGCCGCATCTCGGCGTGGGTCGCCATGGCGGCCGTGCCGACGCTGCTTGCAGGCATCTATGGGATGAACTTCGACTTCATGCCGGAGCTGCACGCGAGCATCACCGTCGACGATCACGAGTTCTACTGGGGGTACTTCCTCGTCTTGACGGTCTGTGTGGTGACGGTTGGGACGCTGTTCGCGTTCTTCCGCCGGCATCGATGGTTGTAGGCGGTCTGCCGGGTTGCCTGCTGGCGCGGTGCCCGCTGGCCGGCTGGGCGGTCGCCGTCAGCGGGCGGAGAGCCAGCCCGCGCTGAGCGACACGACAAGAAGCACGCCGAGCACCACGCGGTACCACACGAAGGGAATGAGCGTGTGGTGCGCGACGAACCGCAGCAGCCAAGCGATCGTGGCGTACGCGGTGCCGAACGCGACAAGCACCCCGATAGCCATCTGTCCGAGCCCCAGCCCCGACAGGTTGGTGGTCGCGGCCTCGAAGATGCCGGCCGCTGTCAACGCGGGGATGGCCAGGAAGAACGACAAGCGGGTCGCGGTGACCCGGTCGATCGCTCGGAACAGGCCAGCCGAGATCGTCGCGCCGGAGCGGCTCACTCCGGGGATGAGGGAGAAGCACTGGACCAGTCCGATGACGATGCCGTCGGCCAGCGTCACGGTTGACTCGCCGCGCACCCGGCCCTCCCGGTCCAGCTTGGCGTGCCGCGACTCGGCCAACCACATGACGACGCTCCACAGCAGCAGGGCTGCGGCGACGACCCACAGGCTGCGCAGAACCCCGACGATGAGGCTCTTGCCGAGCAGGCCAGCGACCATGACCGGAAGCGACCCCACGATCACCGCCCACGCCAGGGTGTAGTCGTGACGCTCGCGTCGCTCCCGGTGGCGCAGGCCCGCGAACCAGGCGACGGCCAGCTTGACGATGTCCCGCCAGAAGTAGAGGAACGTGGCGGCGATCGCGCCGAGCTGGATGATCGCCGTGTATGCCGTGACGGCCTGGTCGTCGACGGACAGCCCGAGCAGCTTCTCGGTGACGGTCAGGTGCCCGGTCGAGGAGATCGGCAGGAACTCCGTGAGGCCCTCGACCACGCCCAGGATGACCGCGTCGGCAAAGCTAAGGTCGGACACAGGCGGTCAGCCTAGATGACCCGCCTTGCCGGCCTCGCGGCATACGGGCACATCAGCCCGCCTGCTCGATCCGCAAGACGGCCCGGCCGGTGGCGGTTTCGGCGGAACCGACGATTACGCGCACCTGCTCGCCCGGCGTCGCCGAGCCCTCGGCCATGGCAAGCACGGCGGGTTCGAAGAGCTGGACGACCGGCTGGCTCTTGCGGGTGAGGTCGACGACCGAGCCGACGAGCGTGCTGCCGACGAGGCCGGTCAGCGCGGCTGCTTCGACCGCATCGGTGCAGGCGCGCTCGACAGCTCCGGCGCGCCGGTCGCTGTCGGCCATGGCTTTCGGCAGTGTTGCCAGTGCGCTGCGGACCCATTCCGGCACAGGTCGTTTCGCGCAGAGGGCCTCGCAGATGACCAGGCCGAAGCGGTCGACGAGCCGGCGCAAGGGTGCGGTGACGTGGGCGTACGGTGCGGCGAGCGCTGCATGCTCGATGGCCTGCGGTGGGTCTCGGTCGAAGGGGGTGTAGCCGGCGCCGCGGAACAACCCGGCGGCTTGGTGGATGACGGCGAGGTGATGTGCGTCGGCATGGTCGAGCCCGCGCAGGTACTCGCCGTAGCGCTGGCCGGTGGGCCACGCGACGCCAAGCGCCCGGGTCTGGCGGCGGAACCGCTCAACCGCCGACGGGTCCGGCGCGGGCATCGTGCGCAGGATGCCCACGCCCCCGTCGAGCATGACGCGAGCGGCCGCCATGC
>JBIOUP010000026.1:0-4711 GCA_044867305.1 Dermatophilaceae bacterium | reverse complement strand
CTGGTCACGCACGACCGGGCGGGCGAGCGGATCCTGGAGGGCCTGGTCGCCGACGCCCAGCAGAGGCTCGAGCACGAGGGGCTGCCGGGCACGATCCACCTGTTCAAGAACAACACCGACTCGGCGGGCAACTCCTACGGCTGCCACGAGAATTACCTGATCGTTCGCGCCGGTGAGTTCTCCCGCATCTCCGATGTGCTGCTGCCATTTCTGGTCACCCGTCAGTTGATCTGCGGGGCCGGCAAGGTGTTGCAGACGCCCAAGGCGGCGACCTTCTGTCTCTCCCAACGCGCCGAGCACATCTGGGAGGGCGTTTCGAGCGCCACCACCCGAAGCCGGCCGATCATCAACACCCGCGACGAGCCGCATGCGGACGCCGAGCGCTACCGCCGGCTGCACGTCATCGTCGGCGACTCGAACATGTCCGAGACGACGACCTTGCTCAAGGTCGGCTCCGCAGACCTGGTCCTGCAGATGATCGAGACCGGCTCAGTGATCCGCGACATGGCTCTGGAGAACCCCATCCGGGCCATCCGCGAGATCAGCCACGACCCGAGCGGCCGGCGCACTGTGCGCCTGGCCAACGGGCGCTCCCTGTCGGCGCTGGACATGCAGGCCGAGTACCTCACCCGGGCCAGGGCCTTCGCCGAGCGCACCGGCCTGGCTAACGGCATACACCGCCTCGTGTTGGACCTGTGGGAGCGCACCCTCAAAGCGATCGAGTCCGACGACCTGGCCCGGGTCGAGACCGAGATCGACTGGGTCATCAAGTGGCGGCTGCTGCAGCGGTACGCCGACAAGCACAACCTGCCCCTCGAGGACCCGCGCGTGCTGCAGATGGACCTGGCCTACCACGACATCAACCGGCGCCGGGGGCTGTTCTACCTGCTCGAACGCCGCGGGCTCGCCGCTAGGGTCGCCACCGACCTGGACATCTTCCGGGCCAAGACGGTGCCGCCCCAGACCACTCGGGCGCGGCTGCGCGGCGACTTCGTGAGAGCGGCCCAGAGCAAGCGACGCGACTTCAGTGTCGACTGGGTGCACCTCAAGCTCAACGACCAGGCCCAGCGCACCGTCTTGTGCAAGGACCCGTTCACCTCGGTCGACGAACGCGTTCAGCGACTGATCGACGCCATGTAAGGCAGCACAGCCTCCCCGGTTACAGTGGCCCACCGACCGGGCGTGGTTCGTATGCCGTGCCGCCTCCCTTCCCAAGGTGCTCTCGTGCGTCGTTCCCGCCCTTTCCTTGCTCTGCTCATGCTCGCCGCCGTGCTCGCCCCGGCCGCCTGCACCACGAGCGACCAAGGCACCAGCTCGACGGCCCCCAGCGCCAGCGCGACCGCGTTCGGCACCGACGCCGACCTCAGGACGCTGCAAGCCATCACCGTCACGGAGGCGCCGGCTACGAGCGTCCCCACGAGCAGCCTCGCGACCAGCCCGGCGCAGCCGGCCTCGCCGAGCCCATCCGATCCGACGGCCACGGGCCCATCAGCGACCAGCAGCCCAGCCGGCACCGTCCCGGCGCTCATCGTGCCCAGCACTCCGCTCACCGTGAGCGCCACGACTCGCCGCATTGTCTCCGGGGGCAACGGCCCGCTGAGCGGCCCGACCAGCCTCGTCTCTGCCCACCTGTCGGTTTACCTGGGCTCGACCGGCCAGCAGCTGGACTCGACCTACCGACTCAACGAACCGGTGAAGCTGGCGCTGTCCAGCACCGACACCATCCCCGGCCTGCTCAAGGGCCTGACCGGCGTCCAGAACCAGTCGCGGGTGCTGATTGCCATCCCCCCACCGGACGCCTACGGCTCGGAAGGCAACCCGCAGATCGGGGTCTCGAGCACCGAGACGCTGCTGGTCCTGGCCGATGTTCTCGCGATAGCGACGCCGTTGGCCCAGGCTGAGGGCACGACCGTCACCCCACCCGCGGGCCTGCCCACCGTCACCTTCGATGCCAGCGCTGGGCCGAAGGTCACCATCCCAGCCGGCGCCACTGCGCCCACCGATACGGTGGCGCAGCTGCTGGTCGAAGGCTCCGGGCCGCCCCTCGCCGCCCAGCAGCTCGTCTCCGTCCACTACACCGGAGTGTTGTGGAAGGACGGGAGCGTCTTCGACTCGTCGTGGACCAAGAAGCAGCCCTTCGCGTTCCCACTGGGCGAGGGTCAGGTCATCCCGGCCTGGGACACGCAGCTGGCCGGCAAGAAGGTCGGGTCGCGGGTCCTGCTGATCGTGGCTCCGAAGGACGGTTACGGCGATACGGGCAACCCGCCGACCATCTCCGGCACCGACACGCTCGTCTTCGTCATCGACATCCTCGGCGCCCTCTAGCTCGGGGCCGTCGGGCCGGGCCAGAAGCTGGGTCGATGTGAAACCGCTGCGTTCTCCAGGCAGCATCACATCCAATCACCACGCTCACCGCAGCCGCGGATGCCGCACCGACCCGCATCCGTATGTGCCACGGTATTGTCTGTTCGATGCCGAAGATCCGGATCAAGGACGCTGCTGCGTATCTCGGCGTCAGCGACGACACAGTGCGCCGCTGGGTCGACGTGGGCATGCTGGCCACCGAGACCGACGCCAGCAACCGCAAGGTCATCGACGGGTACGTGCTGGCCAAGTTCGCGCAGAGCCAAGCGGCGCCGATGCCCGACGCCTCACAGGTGCAGCGGTCGGCCCGGAACCGGTTCGTCGGCCTGGTGACCGACATTGTCCTCGACAAGGTGGTGGCGCAGGTGGAGCTGCAGTGCGGGGCGCATCGGGTGGTGGCCCTCATGACCAGCGAGGCGGTCCGTGAGCTGGGCCTGGAGCTGGGGTCGGTCGCGGTCGCAGTCGTCAAGGCGACGAACGTCATCATCGAGACCCCACGGGGCCAGTCGTGAGCCGCCGCGCCACGTGCGGGGTCACCCTCGTGCTGCTCGCCGAGCTGGCCGGTTGCGGGTCCTCCACCAGAGCGACGCCGGGCCAGCCCGCCGAACCAAGCACCACATTGACGATCTTCGCGGGCGCGTCTCTCAAGGGCACCTTCACCGAGCTTGGCCAACGGTTCGAGGCCGGCCACGCTGGCACCGAGGTCGTTTTCAGCTTTGCCGGGTCATCGGAGCTGGTTGCCCAGCTGCAGCAGGGGGCCCCGGCCGACGTGTTCGCCTCTGCCGATCCCACGAACATGGAAAAGGCCAAAGCCGACAACCTGCTTACCGCGAATCCGGTCACCTTCGCGTCCAACACCCTCGAGATCGCGGTCCCTCCCGGCAACCCGGCCGGCATCGCCTCGCTCGCCGATCTGGCCAACCCCGGCGTCAAGATCGTGCTCTGTGCCCCTCAGGTGCCCTGCGGCTCGGCCACCCGCACCATCGAGGCGGCCACGGGGATCGCGTTGCATCCGGTCAGCGAGGAGTCTTCGGTGACCGACGTGCTCGGCAAGGTGCAAACCCGTCAGGCCGACGCGGGGCTGGTCTATGTCACCGACGTGCAGGGAGCGGGCGGCAAAGTGCTTGGCGTGTCCTTCCCGGAGTCCAAGCTGGCCGTGAACGCCTATGCCATTGCGGTGCTGGCCGCAAGCAAGCACGCCGACCTCGCCAAGGCGTACGTGCAGCTGATCACCAGCGCTCAGGGCCAGCAGGTGCTGGCCGACGCGGGCTTCGGCAGGCCGTAGCCATGGCCGGCGCCCGTGCCTACTCCAGCGTGCCTCGCTGGCTCGTGTGGCCAGCCGCTGCTGGCGCTGCGTTCATCGTCCTTCCGCTCGCCGCGATGGCCGCTGAGGTCGACTGGTCACGATTCCTGGTCCTCGTCACAAGCCAGTCCGCGCGGGATGCCATCTGGCTGAGCCTCAAGACATCCATCGCCGCAACCGCTGTTTGCGTTGTGGTGGGAGTGCCGATGGCAATGGTCCTGGCCAGGACGTCGTTCCCTGGTCAGCGCCTGCTGCGATCCTTGCTGCTGCTTCCGTTGGTGTTGCCGCCGGTGGTCGGGGGCCTTGCCTTGCTCTACACCTACGGACGGCACGGCCTACTCGGACAGTCGTTCGAGGCGCTCGGTGTGCAGGTCGCCTTCACGACGACGGCCGTCGTGCTCGCGCAGAGCTTCGTCGCCCTGCCGTTTCTCGTGCTGAGCCTGGAGGGCACCTTGCGCTCGGTCGGCCAGCGCTACGAGGTCGTCGCCGCCACGTTGGGGGCGCGCCCGACAACGGTCCTGCGCCGGGTAACCGTGCCCTTGGTGCTTCCCGGGCTGGCGTCCGGCGCAATCCTCGCGTTCGCCCGTGCTCTGGGCGAGTTCGGCGCGACCCTGACCTTCGCGGGAAGCCTGCAAGGGGTCACCCGGACCCTCCCGCTGGAGATCTATCTGCAGCGCGAAAGCGACACCACCATCGCGGTCGCGCTCTCGCTCCTCCTCGTTGCCGTCGCGCTGCTGGTGGTCGGGTTCACGCAGGACCAGCGAGCCCGCTGGTGACCTTGACCGTCCAGGCCCGACTGGAGGATCGTCACCTCGACGTCGAGATGCACCTCGATGACGCCGAACGGGTTGCGGTGGTCGGGCCGAATGGTGCCGGGAAGTCGACGCTGCTGGCCGTGCTCGCCGGGGTGCTTCGGCCGGACAGTGGCCGGGCCGAGCTCGATGGCCGGGCGCTGTTTCACCTCGGCGGCCGAACCCGCCGTTGGGTCCCCCCGCACGACCGGGGCATCTCGTTGCTGGCCCAGGACCCGCTCCTGTTCCCCAA
>JBIOUP010000025.1:0-17908 GCA_044867305.1 Dermatophilaceae bacterium | reverse complement strand
TTCGTGCAGATCAGGGTCATCGTCGATGGAGACTTTGGTCCAGCCGACCCCGAGGTCTCCGGCCACCCGCTCGACGACCTGCTCCGCGTCGTCGCACAGGTGACACCCTGCCCGGCCGATCAATGTGATCCGGATCTCACCCATCATCCGTCGGGCCGTCAGGAGAAGACGGTCCGGCGCAGCGACAGCAGCGAGTAGAGCGTCTGCTGGATGGTCTCGCGGATCTGGTCGGTGAGATCGAAGATGAGCATGGGGTCCTCGGCGGCCGCCTTGCCCATGTGGTCGGTCGGGACCGGCTCGCCGAACTCCATGATCCATTTGCTGGGCAGCGGGATCAGGCCAAGCGGCCCGAGCCAGGGCCACGTCGGGGTGATGGGGAAGTACGGCGTGTTGAGTAGCCGCGCCAGTGCCGGGACGTTGGCCAGCAGCGGGTAGGTCTCCTCGGAGCCGACGACCGCCAGGGGGATGATCGGGGCCCCCGTGCGGACCGCCGCGCTGACAAACCCGCCGCGCCCGAAACGCTGCAGCTTGTAACGTTCGCTGAACGGCTTGCCCACCCCCTTGTAGCCCTCCGGGAACACGCCGACGACCTCCCCGCGCCCGAGCAGGCGTTCGGCGTCCGTGTTGACCGCCAGCGTCGAGCCCTGCTTGCGGGACAAGTCGGCGATGATCGGCGTCCGGAACACCAGGTCACCGCCGAGCAGGCGCAGGTTGCGGTGGTTGGGATGCTCGTCGTGGACGGCGACCTGCACCATGAGTGCGTCGAAGGCGATGGTTCCCGCGTGGTTGCTGACGATGAGCGCCGACCCGTCGGTCGGGATGTGCTCGATACCACGGACCTCGACGCGGAACCACGAGCGGTAAAGGACGCGCATGATCGGCAGGAAGACGTGCTCGGTCCAGTCCTTGTCGAAGCCGAACTCGTCGACGGTGTACTGGCCGGTGACGCGGCGGGCGAGGTAGGACAGGGTCCGAGCCACTGTCTCCTCGACTTCCTCGGGCCGCTTCCCCGATGCGGACGCGACCGTGCGAAGGGCGCCGATCAGGGCGGCGAGCAGGTCCTCGACCTTGGGGGTGAGCTCCTGACGGTCCAGCGCCGCGGCCAAGGCCATCTCGTTGACGGGGGCCTGTTCGTCGCGCAGGGCCGCGGGTCGAGGCCGGTATGCCGCGCCCGTTGCCGTGTCGCCGGTCGGCACGGACTGGGCGACCGGATGCGGCCGGTGGGGCGTGAGGTCGGGCGCCGCGCTTGTCACTTCGGCCGGAGCGGCGTCCTTGCGCGGGCGGGCACTGGCGGAGCGCCGTGCGCCCGGTGGCGGGACAACAGACAGTCGCACTCCGTCGGCCTTGCGCCGTGGCCGCGAGACGCCGTCGATCGTGGACTTCGGGGTGGACGCGCTCGGCTGCGGGCGCGGTCGGTGCGGCGTCTGCGCGCGGGTCTTGGGACGCTCGGGCGGTGGCTTCGGTGCGGCCGGCGCTGAGGGGGCCTCACCGGAGGGTGGGGCCTGGTCGCCCGGGCCGAGAAGCGGCGTCCGGGTGCGCTTGGCGCGCTCCCCCGCGGCGCGATCCGCGCCGGCAGAGAAGGCGTCTCGAGAGCTCGCCATCACCGCACCGCCGACCGCATCGAGTCGAGCGCGCGCACCGTGCCGTCGGCCGTGCGTCCCAGGACGCCGCGCACCCGGTCGGCTCCGGGCAAAGCCGGCGCAACATGGTCGGCGAAGTCCCGGAATGCCTGGCGCGTCGTCATCGCGGGCTCGAAGTGGAGCGCCTCGCGCATTCTCGTGGTGTCCAGGCCCCGCCCGTAGCTGAGCAGGGACAGCTGGTCGGGGGAGAAGTCGGCCAGGCCGGTCTTGCGCAACACCGTGGCGAGCAGGCCCTTGCCGAAGAGCACCGGCACGGTCGCCCGGCCGGTCATCGCGGCGCACTGCGTGACGGTGATCATCCCGTCGCCGGCCACATTGACGATTCCTGCCGCAGCGGGATTGGTCACGGCGAACGTCATCGCGCGGGTGGCATCGTCCTCGTGGATGAACTGCAGCCGCGCGTCGAAACCGAACGGCACCGGGATGACCGGCAGCGAGAAGTAGTCGGTGAACCCGGTGCGCAGACCCGGCCCGATGACGTTGGCGAACCTCAGCATCGTGATCTCGACATCAGGACGGCGCCGCGAGAACCCGCGCACATAGCCCTCGACCTCGATGGAGTCCTTACCAAAACCGCTGCGCGGCATCGCCTTTGGCCCGGTGTCCTCGGTGAACAAGGCGGGGTCTCGCGGGCTCGAGCCGTAGACGGCTGAGGAGGACTTGACCACCAGCCGGTGCACGGTGGGCGCCTTCTGGCAAGCCGCGAGCAGCTGCATGGTGCCGATGACGTTGATCTCTTTCTGCGAGCTGCGCCCGCCGGCCTGGGTGGGGGTGGCCAGCACGTTCATGTGCACGACAGTGTCGACAGCGCCCTGGTTGATGATGCGCCCGATCATGGGGTTGCGGATGTCGGCCCGGACGAACTCGGCCCGACCAAGCGAGTGACCGGGCGGAACGACATCGACGCCGATGATCCGCGTGATGGAAGGGTCGGCGGACAACGCCTGCACGAACTTGCCCCCCAGGTAGCGCGATACCCCGGTGACAAGCACGACCTTGGCCACGACAACGACCCTTTCTCGCTAACTCGGATTGCCCTGGGCCACACCAACCTTACTCTCGCGTAACCAGGCTCGGGCTCCGCCGGGATCCTCCTCACCCCGATCGGCCGGCATACCACGCGTCGACACTGAGGTGAATCGGCTCCCGTCGTGACGCAGGCCAACCCGTGCGCTACTTGCGGTTTCGCCTCTGGTGGCGCGTCTTGCGCAGGAGTTTGCGGTGTTTCTTCTTGGCCATGCGCTTGCGGCGCTTCTTGATGACTGAACCCATGCCTCGTCCTTGCTTGGCGGCGTGCTCACTCGCGTGAGAAGGAACGCACCACGCCGAAGTGGCTGTTGATGCTCGCTGGCGACTGCTTGCTGATGCTTGCCACAGACTAACGGCACGCTCACAGCGCACCCAAGCGGAGGCAGCATTAACGCAGGTGTGACCGTGCGCTCATGCTGCCGCCCAATACCTCGGACGAGCTCTTGCCCGGAGGTAAAACTGACTGGTGGAGGTGTAGACGTGCGCTCTTGCGCTCGGTATCACCTCCAACTACGGCCACGCCGGAGGTAAAACTGAGTAGTGGAGGTGGAGGAGTGCGCTCTTGCGCTCGGTAACACCTCCGCGCCCCCGATGGGGGACGTCGGCGGCCGGTCGAACTGACCTGGGCGCCGGACCTGTCAGGGTCAGGCGGTGTCGACGAACGAGCTGCGCAGGTACTTGTGCACGGCGTCCTCCGGCACCCGGAAGGAGCGACCGACCCGAACTGCGGGAAGAACTCCCCCATGCACCAGCCGGTAGACGGTCATCTTGGACACCCGCATGATGGCGGCGACCTCGGCGACCGTGAGGAAGCGCACCTCGGACAACGCCCGGTCTGTGCTCATGGTCGTCCTCCTTGCGCCCGCCTAGCCGGCTTTGCCCCAGTGTGGGGCACGCCATAACTGGCAGTGCAAACTCTAGGGGCAGATGTGACGCCAGGGAAGCCAATGAGACCCGGTCGACCCGCTGTCCAGTCGACACGCCGTAGTCGCGACGCTGGTTTTCGGTCGCGCTCCGCCCTCACCTCGACCAGCACGTCGCCTTCCGGCTCTCTCGGCGTCGCCGCTGCGTCAGCCATCGGTCGCGCTCCGGCTCGCTCGGCCCTCACCTCGACGAGCACGTCGCCTTCCGGCTCGCTCGGCGTCGCCGCTGCGTCAGCCGAACCAGACATCCAGGCCGTGCAGCGGGAAGACCGCCTGCCGGGTCGCCATGATCGCGCGGTCGACCGGGTTGCCCGGGTCGTAGCCCAGGTCCCAAGACCGCCACCAGATGGGCTCGCCGTCGGGCCGGTCGCCCATCCGGCTGGGGCCGGGCCGCCCTTTGAGAGCCATGACGTACTCCGTCCAGGCTTCGGGGACCTCGGCGCGCGGCAGGATCGGACGGTGCGAGGCAATCGCCGTCAGGTGAGTCCAGGTGCGCGGCACTACGTTGACGATCTCGTACCCGCCACCTCCGAGAGCGATCCACTTGCCGCCGCACAGCTCGTGGCTCAGCCGGTGCAGGACGACGGCCGCGTCGCGCTGGGCGTCGACGGAGAGAGCCAGGTGGGCGAGCGGGTCCTGGGCATGGGTGTCTGCGCCGTGCTGGCTGACGAGGACCTCCGGCTGGAAGGAGCGCACCACGGGCAAGGCGACCGAGTGGAACGCCCGCAGCCAGTCCGCGTCACCCACCCCCGGTGGCAAGGAGATGTTCACGGCCTGCCCGTGGGCGTGCGCGCCACCGATGTCGCTGGCCCAGCCCGTGCCCGGGAACAGCGCCCGTCCGGTCTCGTGAATGGATACGGTGAGCACGCGCGGGTCGTCCCAGAAGATCGCCTCGACCCCGTCGCCGTGGTGCACGTCGACGTCGACGTAGGCGATCCGCTCGACCCCGTGCGCCAGTAGCCACCGGATCCCGATCGCGACGTCGTTGTAGATGCAGAACCCGGAGGCGTTGTTGGGCATGGCGTGGTGCAGGCCACCACAGAAGTTGACGCCGTGTTCGGTGGAGCCGGTCCAGACCGCTTCGCAGAGGTCGCGGGTGCCTTCGACGATGCGAGCGCTCGCCTCGTGCATACCGAGGAACGCCGGGTCGTCGTCGGTGCCGATGCCAAAGCGCGGGTCGGCCAGTCCCGGTTCGAGCGAGGCCTCTTTCACGGCGGCGATGTAGACCGGGTCGTGCACGGTCTCCAGAAGCGAGTCCTCGGGCACGGGCGGCTTGACCAGCTCGACGTCAGAGTGAGCGAACAGGCCGAAGGCCTCGCACATCTTCGCCGTGAGGTCCAAGCGCACTGGCGACATGGGGTGGTGCGGCCCGAAGTCGTATTTGGTGAAGCCCGGATCCCAGATCACCCTTGCCTGCGACGGCATACAGCCGACGTTACCGCCCGCAGCGGATGCGCGCGGGTGGACGAACGTCCCGACTATCCGTCGCGCCCAACCGGTCGACCGGCCTCGAGGCGGCGCACCACGTCTGCTCCAGCAGGCCGGCCTGATGCGGATGCGGGGAGGGCTGACCGGTCGGCACGAACCCAGACCGCCGGTACAGGCGCCGCGCGGTGTCGTTTCCCGTCTCGACATGCAGGACCAGCCGCTCGTGTCCGCGTGAGCGTGCCTCGTCGACCACGGTCTGCACGAGGAGCGCGCCAACGCCGCGGCTGCGCGCGAAGGGCCGAACGAACATCGCGATGAGGTATGCCGTGGGCGTCGGCTCCTCATCGGGGTCCTCCCAGAGCCCGGCCATCCCGAGCGGCTCGCGGCCGTCGCGGACCTGCCAGAACGTGACCGCGCCCGTCATCCGCTCGCGCCATTCGGCGTCGGGCATCGTGATGCTTTCCTCGTAGGTCATCGCGTAGGCCGACGGTGCGCTGCACAGCGACTCGAGCCGCAGCTCCCGGTGCTCGCGCCAGTCGTCCGGACCCAGCCGAACGACCCGCATCGTCACAGCAGCCCGTTGGCCAGCGCGGCCGAGCGTTGTGCGGCGGCTTCCATCGCGGTCATGAACGCGGCTCGGACCTTGTGGTCTTCCAGCTGGCGTACCGCGGCGATCGTCGTGCCCCCCGGCGAGGACACCCGCTCGCGCAACACCGTGGGATGCTCGCCGGTCTCGCGCAGCATGGTGGCCGCGCCGTACAGGGTCTGCACGACGAGCTCGGTCGCGGTGGCCCGGGGCAGCCCGAGCATGACTCCGGCCTCGATCATCGCCTCGACGACATAGAAGATGTATGCCGGTCCGCTGCCGGAGATCGCCGTGACCGCGTCCTGGTGGTGCTCGGGGACCCGGACCACCTTGCCGCAGGACGCCAAGAGCGACTCGGCCTCGGCCAGATGCTCGGCAGTGCAGTGCCGGCCCGGCGAGATGGCGGCCATCCCCTCGTCGACGAGCGCCGGAGTGTTGGGCATGACGCGCACGACCGATGAGCCTTCCGGCAGCCGGGACTCGAGGTATGCCGTGGGGATGCCCGCCGCGAGTGAGACCACGAGGTTCCCTGGCGCGATGTGCTCGTGGATCTCACCGAGCAGCCCGTCCATGTCCTGCGGCTTGACCACCAGCACCACCGTGTCGGCGAGCTCAGCCGCCTGCAGGTTCTCCAGCACGCGCACCCCGTACTTGTCCTGCAACATGCTCGCGTGGTCGGCGCGTTTCTCGGTGATGACGATGTCCTTGGCGTCCCATCCGCTGCGCAGCAGGCCGGAGAGCAGCGTCTCGCCCATGACCCCCGCACCGAAGATCGCCGTCGTGGTCATGGCCAAGGCCCCTTCCGTCTTGCCGGTCAGCGAAAGGAGCCTAGCCTTCGGCCCCGCGCCTCCCGCTTCGCCCCGGCACCCCCCGCCTCCCCCGGCTTCCCCCGGGCTCCTCCCCTGCTCCTCCCCGGCTCCTCCCCGGTACCTCCCGGTCCCCCGCTTCTCCCCGGGATCGATGTGAGGGCGCATCGGAAGTCGGCGCAGCATCACATCGACCCGGATGGGCGACGAGGGCCGGACCGCGCCGGCCCGCGGCGGCCCGGTCTAAGCCGCCGCAAGCCCCCCTAGGGGGCGTCCTCGCCTGCGACAGACGCCGGGTCCTTGGCGGCGGTGCGCTCCGGCCGGATCGACGCCATGAGCCGACGTACGCCCCGACGCAGCTCCACGTCGGCGACCGGCCCGCGAGTCTCGGGCGGCGGCCGCTCGACCGAGAGCTCGGGCAGCAGCTCGTACTTGCGGCGGTAGATGTCGAACAGGGCGAGGATGAACGCCGCAGCGGGGACGGCGAGCACTGCACCTGCCGGACCGAAGAGAGCGGCCCCGAACATCACCGACGCGAACGACACGGCCGGGTGCAGGTCGACGGCCTTGGCGCTGATCTGCGGCTCGATGGTCAGGTTCTCCACCTGCTGGTAGGCCACCCCCCAGGCCAGGGCCAGGACACCCTGGATGGGGTTGGGCCCGAGCAGGCCGACGAGGACGGGTAGCACGATCGAGATGTAGGTGCCGACGGTCGGCACGAACTGAGCCACCACCCCGGTCCACACGCCGAGGACCAGCCAGTACGGCATACCGATGACGAGCAGGAACAGCGACGTCAACGCCCCGTTGATCGCGGCCAGCACGACCCGGGCGGCGACGTAGCCACCTGCCTTCTCGATCGCCAGCGACCACACGGTGACGACGACGCTCTGGCGGTTCGTCGGGAACAGCCCTGCGGTCCAGCGACGCAGGCGCGGCCCGTCGGCAGAGAAGTAGAAGGTGAACAGCAGGAAGGTGAACATCCCGAAGAACGCCCCGAGCACCGAGACGATGAACCCGAGCACGCCGCTCGCGGCGTCGCGGGCGAGCGAGGCCAGCCGGTCGGGGGTGATGCCGATGGCCTCGAGGGCCGTGGTGGCCGTGTACTCGGTGCCGAACCGGCCGTTGACCCATTCCAGGGCGGCGTCCACGAGCGCCGGTAGGGACTGCACGGCCTTGATGAGCTGCTCGGCGAGCAGCTGCCCGAAGAGGAAGAAGAAGACGACGACGAACAGGGCCACCCCGAGCATAACCAGCGCGGTCGCGAGCCCTCGCCGCATCCTCGTGGCCAGGCGCGTGACCGCCGGCTCCATCGCGATCGCGGCGAACCAGGCGGTGATGAGGGTGAAGATGACCGCGCCGGCGTCGTCGAGGACGAACTTGCCCAGGGCAGTCAGGCAGAACAGCAGCAGCACGAGCAGCAGCCCGCGCCACACCATTCGCTGACTGAAGACGACCTGCACCTGCGGCGGGGACGTCGCGACCACCTCGGTGCGCACCTCCGCCGGCTGGCTGCCCTGCTCGTCCATCAGGGTCGGGTCAGCAGTCTGGCCACGGCCGCCGCCCGCGCGGACTTGCCGTGCACGTCCAGCTTCGCGTACACGTTGTGCAGGTGGCGCTCGACGGTGCGCACACTCAGGGTCAGCTCCCTCGCGATCGTCTCGTTGTCCTGCCCGTCAGCCGCCAGCCGCAGCACGTCGAGCTCACGCGCGGAGAGCACCTCGGCCGCATCGGCGCGCACGCGGCTGCGGGACGCTCTGGCCCGATCCGGCTCGAGGAACGCGGCCAGCTCGTCGCGGAACACCGGCCAGGCCGGCTCGTCGGCCAGCACGATGTGGTTGTTGCTCTCCAAGGGCACCAGCCGAGCGTCGGCGAGGTGAGCCGCGAGGAAGCGGGCCTCCTCGAAGTCGTTCATCCGGTCCTCCCGGGAATGCAGGACCAGGGTGGGTGCGGTGATCTGGCTCAGCTGGGCCGTGGCGTCGGCCTTCACTCGTTGCTGGCGGGAGATGTATGCCGTGTGCGCGCTGACCGCGACTCGCTGCAGGTCGTCGAGCCAGCGCATCTGGGCCTCAGTGGCGTCCGGGATCATGAGCGAAGTGAAGACGCGCCGGAACTCCGAGTTCGGGCGCGCCCAGCCCACCTTGATCATCTGCGAGTACGCGTTGCTGAGCTCCAGATCCTCGGGACTGGGGTCGCGCATGGAGGTCGCGTGGCTGCCGTAGAAGATCAGGCGCGTGACGCGTTCGGGATGCGCTGCGGCATACACGATCGACACCGGCCCACCTTGCGACATGGCCATGAGCGCGAACCGGTCGAAGCCCGCAGCGTCGACGACCGCCTCGAGGTCGGCGACCCGAGACTGCAGGCTGTGCTCCTCGACGTCCCAGTCGGACAGGCCATGGCCGCGCTCGTCGTAGCGCACGATGGTGGCGAACTGGCCCAGCTCGGCAAGGAAGTGCCGCCATACCGGGCTCTCCCAGTCGAACTGCAGGTGGCTGAGCCAGCACGTGGCGATGACCAGGGGCGGGCCTGAGCCGTGGACCGCGTAGGCGATCCGCACGCCGTCGCTGGATCGGCAGAACCGGATCGTCTGCGGCGGTGTTGCGGTGGCGGTGGCCCGGGCAGGCACGGCTTGATGGTACCCGTCGCACGTCAGCCTGGGGTCAGCCTCGCGTCACGAGGCCGCGTAGGAAGAAGCCGACGTTCGCCGGCTTCTCGGCCATCCGACGCATGAGGTAGCCGTACCACTCGTTGCCCACCGGGACGTAGACCCGCAGCTGGTCGCCGCGGTCGGCGATGCGCTGCTGTTCGTCGGGGCGGATGCCGTAGAGCATCTGGTACTCGAACGACCGCGGGTCGCGACCGTTGCGTCCGGCGAGGGCCTCGGTGATCTCGACGAGGCGCGGGTCGTGAGTGGCCACCATCGGGTAGCCCGCGCCCGCCATGAGCACCTTGAGACAGCGGACGTAGGACTTGGCGACCTCGGCACCATCCTGGTAGGCGACCGACTCCGGCTCGTGGTAGGCGCCCTTGCACAGTCGGACCCGCGACCCCCGGTAGGCCAGGTCACGACAGTCGCCCTCGGTGCGGTGCAGGTAGGCCTGCAGCACGGCGCCGGTCTGCGGGAAGTCCACGCGCAGCTCGCGGACCGCCTCGAGGGTGGCGTCGGTTGTCGTGTGGTCCTCCATGTCGACGGTCACGGTCGTGCCGGCATCCGCGGCCGCCTGGCAGATCTCCCGCGCGTGGTCCAGGGCCAACTTGCGCCCGTCCTCGAGCAGCAGCCCCAACGCCGTGAGCTTCACCGAGACCTCAGCGCGGCCCTGCGCGGCATACCCTTTGTCGGCGAGCAGCCCAAGCAGGGCGAGGTAGGCGTCCCGGATCCGTTGCGCCTGCTCGATGCGCAGGGTGTCCTCACCGAGGTAGTCGATGGTCACGGTCCGGCCGGTGAGCGCCAGCGTGCCGGTGGCCCGCACAGCATCCTCGAGCCGAGCACCCGGGACGAACCGACGCACCACCGAGCGGCTCACCGGCGCCTTCTCGATGGTGTCGCGCACCCGGGTCGAACCGGCCAGGCTCAGCAGCGCGTTGCGCAGCAGGTCGCTCGCCTCCACCCCCAACACTCTAGGGGCACGCCCGGGCACGCGCCGGGCGGGCGACCCGGCTTACCTTTGGCACCATGCCGACGACACTGCAGTTCGCTGAGCACGGCGAAGGGATCGGCGATGCCGCCTCCGTGCTGCGCAACAACGCCCTCTCCGCGGGACTGGCCACTCCGGTGCCGACGTGCCCCGGCTGGACGGTGCTCGACCTCGTCGCGCACCAAGGCATGGTGCACCGGTGGGCCACGGAGGTCGTGCGCGGCGTGCCACGGGAGCAGTGGCGGCCGGACCGTCAGGTCGAGGAGGAAGGACGGGCTGCGGCCGACGTGCTCGACTGGTTCGACGAGGGCCTGGTCGACCTGCTCAACGCGCTCGCTCGGGCGCCGGAGGACCTGGATGTCTTCTTCTTCCTCAAGGACGCGCCCCGACCGCGTGAGGCCTGGGCGCGCCGGCAGTGCCATGAGACGAGCATCCACGCCGTCGACGCAATGGCGGCGCGCTTGGGACGTATGCCGGTCGCTCGCGAGACCTGGATCCGCCCGGCGCTCGCCGCGGACGGCATCGACGAGCTGGTGCGCGGCTTTGTGCCGCGTAGGTCAGCCAAGCTGCGCTCGGAGCGCCCGATCACCGTGCACGTGCGGCCGAGTGACGCCCAGCAGTCCTGGACCATGCGCGTTGGTGCCGACGCTGTCGTCACCGAGCTGGGCCTGCACGGCATACCCGGTGCCACATTTGAGGGGACCGCGACGCAGCTGTACCTGGGTCTGTGGAACCGCGGTGACGAGATGACCGTCACCGGGCCGGAGCAGTTCCTGGCGACGTGGCGGGAGCGGCAACGGGTCGGGTGGGCTTAGCCGGTCCGGTCCTGCCCGACGCGCGTCATGCCACGCGGTTGGCATGACCGAAGGGCGAAGGTGAAGGATGAACGCATGTCCTCCCTGGCCGATGCGGACCCACCTATCGCCCTGGGCGCCCTCGACGGGCGCTACCGGGCGACGGTCGCGCCACTCGTCGACCACCTCTCGGAGGCGGCCCTCAACCGCGAGCGGGTCCGCGTCGAGGTCGAGTGGCTCATCCACCTCACCGCCCATCGCGTCATCCCCGGCGTGCGGGCCCTCACCGCCGAGGAACAGGCCGCCCTGCGCCGGGTCGCCGAGGACTTCGGGCCGCCCGAGATTGCAGCGCTCGCCGAGCTGGAGCGGGTGACCGTCCACGACGTCAAGGCCGTCGAGTACTTCCTGCGGCAGCGGCTCGCCCACCTGGCCCCCGACCCGGCGGACGCCGGCCTTCGCGAGCTCGTCCACTTCGCGTGCACGTCGGAGGACGTGAACAACCTCGCCTACGCGCTCATGGTCCGAGGCGCCGTCGAACAGGTCTGGCTCCCGGCAGCCCGCGGACTGGTCGAGCAGCTGGCCGCGATGGCCCGCGACCTCGCCGAGGTTCCGATGCTCGCGCACACGCACGGGCAGCCGGCGACGCCGACGACCCTGGGCAAAGAGCTCGCCGTCCCCGCCGTCCGACTGCGTCGCCAGCTCGCGCGGGTGAGCGGCACGGCATACCGCGGCAAGCTCAACGGCGCGACCGGCACGTACGGCGCGCACGTCGTCGCCGTCCCGCAGGCCGACTGGGAGCAGGTGAGCCGCTCCTTCGTCGAGGGGCTCGGGCTGTCGTGGAACCCGCTCACCACCCAGATCGAAAGCCATGACTGGCAGGCCGAGCTGTACGCCGACCTGGCTCGGTTCAACCGGATCGTCCATGCGTTGTGCCAGGACATGTGGGCCTACATCTCCAAGGGCTACTTCGCCCAGGTGCGGGGGCAGGGCACCGTCGGCTCCTCGACCATGCCGCACAAGGTCAACCCGATCCGCTTCGAGAACGCCGAGGCCAACCTCGAGCTCGCCAACGCCTTGCTCGACGTGCTGGCCTCGACGCTCGTGGAGAGCCGGCTGCAGCGCGACCTGTCCGACTCCTCCATGCAGCGCAACATCGGGTCGGCCTTCGGTCACTCGGTGCTCGCGGTCGACAACGTATGCCGTGGGCTGGCCGGCCTCGACGCGGTGCCCGAGGCGATGGCTGGCGATCTCGAGGCGAGCTGGGAGGTACTGGCCGAGCCGATCCAGTCGGCAATGCGGGCTCTGGCCGCGCAAGGGACGCCCGGGATGGCCGACCCTTACGAGCGGCTCAAGGAGCTGACTCGGGGACGGCGGGTCACCAAGGACGACCTGCATGAACTGATCCGCGGGCTGGACCTCCCTGCGCAGGTGCAGCAGCGACTGCTGGCGCTCACTCCGCTCACCTATGTCGGGCTGGCTCCACAGCTGGTGGCGCACCTGGACGACGCCTGAACCCGGCTCGCCGGCCGCCCACCTGCGGTCAGACGACGACCGGGCCCTCCGGGGTGTTGAACGTGACCGACATGAGCCCGGGCGTGCCGTGCGGGCAGACGAAGGTGAAGTCGAGCGTCCTGGGCCGATAGTCCTCGGGCACTCCCAGCCACTCGCGCACCCGGCGCGGGTTGCCCGCGATCTCGAGCGCGCAGATCGTCACGTCGGTATTGGCGTCCTCTGATGGATGCCGGCTGGTTGAGTCCCACTGGACGTAGAAGGGCAGCTGCGGATCGGAGATGAGCCCCTTGACACCGACCTGCTTCCAGCGCAGCTCCTCGCCGTCGGGGGTGTGCCGATAGCCGTCGACCGCGGGTCGTCCCACGCGCGCCTCTGCGGTCGTGATGTCGTCGACCCGGATGACCCAGCCGAGCCAGCCGCCGCCGGCTTCCGAGCACGCCCGGACGGCTTGCCCGAATGGCGCCCGGTAGGACGCCGGGTGGTCGAGGACCTCCACGACCTCGACGTATCGCCTTCTGGCCAGAGGCAGAATCACGTTGCGCGTTCCGAACCGGGGGTGGACTCCTCCGTCCACGGCGTCGACACCGATGAGCTTGGCCAGTCGTTCGGCGGTGGCGCTTAGGCCATCGTGCTCCGCTGCATAAGAGACGTGGTCAAGACGCATACGGTCCATCGTGGCATAGGTTCAAGGGTGCCCTTGACCAGTCCGGATCTACTCGTCTGAGGCCTCATGAGTGCAACCGCTTAGACCCGCGTTGCCGCACGGCCTCGTACAACACGACCGCCGCCGCAGTCGACACGTTGAGGGAGTCGGCGCGGCCCGCCATGGGGATGCGCACGTGCACGTCGGAAGCTGAGCGTAGGCCCTCGCTCACGCCGTGCTTCTCCGCACCGACGATCACCGCGACCGGGCCGAGATAGTCCGCGTCGGTGTACACGAGCCCGGCGTGCGGTGTGGTGACGACCAGCCTGATGCCGCGGCTACGACACCACGCCACCGTGCGACCCACATCGGTCGCTGCGATCGGCACGGTGAAGACCGTCCCCTTGCTCGCGCGGATCACGTTGGGGTTTCCCCAGTCGGTCGCTGGCTCGACCGCGACGACCGCGTCTGTGCCGGTGGCATCAGCGGTGCGGAGCATCGCGCCGAGGTTGCCGGGCTTCTCGACGCCTTCGGCCACGAGGACCAGCGGCCGCTCGGGCAGCACCAGCTGGTCGAGGTCTCGGTCCCCCAACGCGACGACGCCGAGCAGCCCGTCCGGGCCTTCGCGGTAGGCGACTTTCTCGAAGGCGCCGCGGCGCAGCTGCACGATCTGCGCGCCCGCCGCCCGAGCCTCGGCGACCAGCTCGCGCGACCGACCGGCATACCCGGAGGGGCTGAACAGGTCGGGACACACGTAGAGGGCTTTCGGCACTGCCCCGCCGGCGACGGCGAGGGTGAGCTCCTCGAAGCCTTCGACAAGCGTCAGCCCGGAGGCGTCGCGGACTCGGCGCCGACGCAGCTGCAGCAGCTGCTTGAGCCGCGGGTTCGCGGGCGAGGTGATGAGCACGTCAGGCGTCGTCATCGAAACTCCACGAGTTGTCAAACCCAACGAGTGCAAACTCCAGGAGTTGGTGCTTGCTCCACGATGCATCATGGAGCAACGACAAACTCGCGGAGTTGGCGACGCCGGCCGACCAACTCGCGGAGTTGGCGACGCCGAACCACAAACTCGTGGAGTTGGCGACGCCGGCCGACAAACTCCTGGAGTTGGCGACGCCGAGCCACAAACTCGTGGAGTTGGCGACGTCGGCCGACACACTCGCGGAGTGCAACGACCGGCGCGACATCAAAGCAGCGAGCGCAGCACTGGAACCAACCCGTCCTGCTCCACCGTTGCGGTGACCTCGTCAGCGACCTGCTGCACCTGCTCGGGGGCGTTGCCCATCGCCACCCCGCGCGCTGCCCACTGCAGCATCTCGATGTCGTTGCGCTGGTCACCGACCGCGACGGTGTCCGCCGGCTCGACCTGCAGCTTGCGCCGCAGCAGCTCCAACGCCGAGCCCTTGCTCACGCCTTCTGGGTTGAGGTCCAGCCACGCGGTCCAGCCCACGGCATACGCGACCTCGTGCAGACCGATCCGTTCGATGCGGGCCATGAAGTCGTCCGGTTCGACGTCGGGCATCCTCAGGGTGACGCGGGTGGCGGGGCTGGCGAGCAGGTCCTCCCAGTCCACGACAGTCTGCGTGCCGAACAGCTCGCCCTCGGGGAAGGGCGCGTTCACTTTGAAGCCTGCCCCGAGATCCTCCACCGCCACCAGCGCGTCCGGCAGCTCCTGACGAAGCACACTCAGCACGGGGCGGGGGTCGAAGGTCACCGTGTCGATGATCCGATACCCCGTGGGCTCGGCGCCGTCCAGCTCGAGGGTCACCGCCCCGTTGGAGCACACGGCATACCCCTGGCTGAACCCGAGCGGCTCCAGCACGAGCGTCGTGGCGAGGATCGAGCGACCGGTCGCGATGATGACGTGGTGCCCGGCGTCAGCGACGGCGCGGACGGCGTCAGCGACCGCCGGCGACATGCGGCCCGTGTGGTCGACCATGGTGCCGTCGACGTCGAGGGCGACGAGGCGGCGACGGTATGCCGGGGCAGCAGGGCTGGGGAGTGCTGGCGGCGTGGCACTCACCCGGTCGGCTCGAGCACGTCGACGCCGAGGAACGGGCGCAATGCCCGAGGCAGCACGATCGCACCGGTTGACTGCTGGTGGTTCTCCAGGATCGCCACCAGCCAGCGCGTCGTGGCCATCGTGCCGTTGAGGGTGGCGACGAACCGGGTGCCCGAGCCGCTGGGGTCGCGCTCGCGGACGTTGAGGCGGCGGGCCTGGAAGGTCGTGCAGTTCGACGCCGAGGTCATCTCCCGGTAGCGGCCCTGGGTGGGCACCCAGGCTTCACAGTCGTACTTGCGCGCCGCGGGGCCGCCGAGGTCGCCGGCGGCCACGTCGATGACTCGGTAGGGCACCTCGATCGCGTCGAGCAGGCGCCGCTCGATGCGCAGCAGCCGATCGTGTTCGGCCTCGGCGTCTTCGGCGCGGCAGAAGACGAACATCTCGGTCTTCTGGAACTGATGAGTGCGGAAGATGCCGCGCGTGTCCTTGCCGTGGCTGCCGGCCTCACGCCGGTAGCACGTCGAGGTGGCGGTGTAGCGCAGCGGGCCACCGTCGAGGTCGAGGATCTCACCGAGGTGATAGCCGGCCAGGCCGACCTCCGACGTGCCCGTGAGGTACAGCTCGTCCTCGGGCAGCTGGTAGACCTCGTCGGCGTGGACGTCGAGGAAACCAGCGCCGGCCATGGTCGGAGCCTTGACCAGGTTGGGCACGGAGAGCGGGATGTGGCCCTCCTCGTGGGCGACCTGCTGGCCAAGCGCCATCAGGGCGTTCTCCAGCCGGGTGCCGATGCCCTTGAGGTAGTAGAAGCGTGACCCGGCGACGCGGGCGCCGCGTTCGATGTCGATGGCGTCGTGCAGCTCGCCGAGCTGCAGGTGGTCGAGTGGCGTGAAGTCCTCGGCCGCAAAGTCACGCGGTGTGCCGACGACCTCGCGCACCGCGAAGTTGTCCTCGCCGCCGGACGGCACCCCGTCGAGGATCACGTTGCCGACCGAGCGCAGCAGCCCCACCAACTCCTCGTCGGCGCGGCCGGCCTGCGCCTCGAGCGTCTTCACCTGCTCGGCCAACGCCTTGACCTGGGCCACCATGGCGGCCTTCGCGTCGCCTTTGGCGGCGGCAACCTGCTTGCCGAAGGACTTCTGCTCGGCGCGCGCCGTCTCGAACCCCACGAGGGCCTGGCGCCGGGACTCGTCGGCGGCCAGGATCGCGTCGACAACACTGGGGTCCGCGCCGCGGGCCCGTTGAGAGCGCCGGACCAGGTCGGGGTCCTCGCGCAGCAGCCGGATGTCGATCACTCGGCATACCTTATCGACGCACCGAGTGGTCACTCGTTGCTGTGATAACCCCCGGATAACCGCACCTGCTGCCCACTCGACGGCGAGGCCGGGCGCACGTCCCACTGGTGGTGCACCAGGTCGTGCAGGAAGTACACCCCCAGGGTCGCCACCGTGAACTGCGAACCGTCGCTGCGCACGCCCGTGCGCCGCCATTCCTCACCCCGCACCCCGCCGAACGCCTCCGCGGCCGACTCCCCGGCAGCGGCGATCTGGGCGCTCACCCGGGTCGCGTCCTGCTGCCAGTACCGCTGGGCAACAGCGGTCGCGTCCTGGTCCCAGTTCGCGAAGGTCGGCCCGTCCTGGCGGAGCATGAGCCGCACGCGTTCGGTGAAGACCCCGAGCACGTCGCGCACGTGGCAGGCGTACTCCAGCGGCGACCAGGTCTGCGCCGTCGGCCGCACTCCCGCGTCTGGTGCGGCGAGCACCTGCGGCCACTCCGACAAGGCGATGCCGATGAGGGCAGGCAGCGCGACCGGGTCGACCGCCGCCGGCTCGAACCCGCACTCCGGGCAGGGCCGGGTGAGAACCCAGGTCCAGTCCTTGGTGTCCGCAGGCGGTGCCATCGGCTCCTCGCTCATTGGCGCAACTGTATGCCGGGCCGTCACCCTTCGGAACCTCGCCCCACGCGGGCCACGGGTGCGTCTGCGCCGGCACCGCCGACCGCCGCCGACCGGCCCCGGGCGCTCCGCTACCGTTCGGGCGTGACGCAGAACGTCCTCTGGTGGGTCGCCGGGGCGTTCGTGTTGCTCGTGGCCGGCGCGATCGCGCTCGTCGTGCTGGGACGCAGCCCCCTGCACCTGGACCCGTTCACCGGACGGCTGCGGCGGCGCGGGCAGCCCCGCCGCGTTGTCGGCACACTCCCCGAGCCGCAGCCCTCGGCCCCGCGCGCCGGCGTCGTCGTGAACCCGACGAAGTTCGTCGACCTCGACTCGCTGCGGCGCCAGATCGACGAGGTATGCCGGGCGCACGGCTGGGGTTCGCCGATCTGGGCCGAGACGACCGTCGCCGACCCGGGGCGGGGGCAGGCGCGCGCCGCCGTCGAGCGGGGCGCGCAGCTGGTCTGCTCACTTGGCGGGGACGGGACAGTGCGATCGGTTGCCCAGGGGCTGGTCGGCACCGCAACGCCGCTGGGGCTACTCCCTGGCGGCACCGGCAACCTGCTGGCCCGCAACCTGGGCCTGCCGATCGACTCGATCGAGAAGGCGCTGGTCGTCGCGCTCACCGGACGCGACCGGCGCGTCGACGTCGGCCGGGTCAGCATCGACCGCTCAGGGGAGGACCACCGACCCGAAGAGGACATCTTCCTCGTGATGGCCGGCATCGGCTTCGACGCAGCGGTGATGGCCGACGCTCCGGAGCGGCTGAAGAAGCACGTCGGCACCGCGGCATACATCGTCTCCGGCGTGCGCAACATGAAAGGGCCGCAGTTCAAGGTCCGACTCAGCGTCGACGACGGGCCGGAGCTGACCCGACGCACTCGCACCGTCCTGGTGGGCAACTGCGGCCGGCTCTTCGGGGGTGTTGCCCTCATGCCTGAGGCTCGGGTTGACGACGGCCTGCTCGACACGATCAT
>JBIOUP010000024.1:0-6789 GCA_044867305.1 Dermatophilaceae bacterium | reverse complement strand
CCCGAATAACAGCATCTTCTGGCCAGTCGGTGGGGGCAGCGGCATCGGGGGGCTGGGACTGCGGGGGCGGCGAGACGGCATACTCGCCCGGCACGTCGTCGCCCCGCAGGATCGCGAGAGTTGCCGCGAGGTCGTCGGGCCGCACCAGCACGTCGCGAGCCTTTGACCCCTCCGACGGCCCGACGATGCCGCGGGTCTCCAGCAGGTCCATGAGCCGACCGGCCTTCGCGAAGCCGACCCGCAGCTTGCGCTGCAGCATGGACGTCGAGCCGAACTGGGTCGTCACGACCAACTCGCTCGCCTGCAACAGCAGGTCGAGGTCATCGCCGATGTCCTCGTCGATCTGCTTGCGCGCCGCGGCAACGGTGACGTCGTCGCGGTAGTCGGGCTCGCGCTGCTCGGTGACGCTGGCGACGACCGCGTGGATCTCCGACTCGGTGACCCAGGCGCCCTGCACCCGCATCGGCTTGCTGGCCCCCATGGGCAGGAAGAGCGCGTCGCCCTGCCCGATGAGCTTCTCGGCGCCGGGCTGGTCGAGCACGACCCTGGAGTCGGCGAGAGACGAGGTCGCGAAGGCCATCCGGGAGGGCACGTTCGCCTTGATGAGACCGGTGACGACGTCGACCGACGGGCGTTGGGTGGCCAGCACGAGGTGAATCCCCGCTGCCCGGGCCAGCTGGGTGATCCGGACGATCGACTCCTCGACGTCGCGCGGCGCGACCATCATGAGGTCGGCGAGCTCGTCGACGATGATGAGCAGGTAGGGATAAGGCACGAGCACCCGGTCGGATCCGGGTAGCGGCTTGACCCTGCCCAGGCGCACTGCCTTGTTGAAGTCGTCGATGTGCCGGAACCCGAACGATGCCAGGTCGTCGTAGCGCTGCTCCATCTCCCGCACCACCCACTGCAAGGCCTCGGCGGCCTTCTTCGGGTTGGTGATGATGGGGGTGACCAGATGGGGGATGCCGTCGTATGCCGTGAGCTCCACCCGCTTGGGGTCCACGAGGATGAGGCGCACCTCGTCGGGGGTCGCGCGCATGAGCACCGAGGTGATCATCGAGTTGACGAAGCTGGACTTGCCGGCACCGGTCGCGCCGGCGACGAGCAGGTGCGGCATCCGGGCGAGGTTGGCGATGACATACCCGCCTTCGACGTCCTTGCCGACGCCGATGACCATCGGGTGCTCGTTGCCGCGGGCGGTCTGGCTGCGCAGCACGTCGCCGAGCGAGACGGTCTCGCGGTCCGCGTTGGGGATCTCGATGCCGATCGCGGACTTGCCCGGGATGGGCGAGAGGATGCGCACGTCGGCCGAGGCGACGGCATACGCGATGTTTTTGGACAGGGCGGTGACGCGCTCGACCTTGGTGCCCAGGCCCAGCTCGACCTCGTAGCGGGTGACCGTCGGTCCGCGGGTGAAGCCGCTGACCTGCGCGTCGATCTCGAACTGGTCGAAGACGTGCGTGAGCGCCTCGACGACCCGGTCGTTGGCGGCGCTGCGGGTCTTGTGCGGCGCGCCCGGGGCCAACAGGGCCGGCTCTGGCAACACGTAGGTGACGTCGCCGGAAAGCGGTGGCTGCTCGACGCGCTGGGGTAGCGGGTTGGTCGGCAGGTCGCTCGAGAGCCCACCGTGGCTGACGGGGTCGGTGGCGCTGACAGTGGCGGCGGCTGTCTCGTCATCGGCGAAGCGCTGGGCCCGGGCGCGCCTTCTCGCCAAGCCCACTTGGGCGGCCTGCTCGAAAGCCTCGTCGCCGGCCCGCCCGCCGTCCAGCTTGGCCTTGTCCCGGGGCTTGCCCGCCCTCTGCGGCTCTTGTGCCGAACCGCCGCTCTCGGTTGCCGAGGGGTCGTGGCCGAGCAGCTTGTCCCGCACTTGGCGCAGCCGGTGCGGGATCAGGCGCACCGGGGTCGCCGTCATGACCAGGATGCCGAAGACACCGAGCAACGCCAGCAGCACGTACGCTCCCACCGGGGAGACCGCTGCGGCGGCCGGGCTGGACGCGAGGAAGCCGATGATGCCGCCCGCGGAACGCATGCGCTCGGCGCCTTGGGGAGGGGTCGGTATGCCGTCGGCGAGGTGCGCGACTCCGCACGCCGCGAAGGTCAGGGCGATGGCCCCGACCGCGATGCGGTTCGTGATGGCGTCGTCCTTGGGGGTGCGCAGCAGCAGGACGCCGAAGGTAAGCAGCACCAGGGGCAGGGCATAGCCGATCCGGCCCAAGGTGCCCGCGGTGATGGCATGCACGACCTCACCGACGACCCCTGGCAGCCCCCACCACTCGCGTGCGGCCACGACCACGCCAAGGGCGATGAGCGCGAAACCAACCCCGTCGCGGCGATGGTCCGGGCCCAGGTCGCGGGCGGCTCCCCCGACCCGCCGAGCCGCCCCGCCGGCCAGATGCGCGACGCCCATCCAGGCGCCCCGGGCGGCCCGCAACGGCAGGCCACCGCCACGCGCCCGGCGCGGACGGCGGGCTTTCGCCGTTGCCCCCCGACCGGACGCCGGACGTGACCCCGGGCGGGCCGAGGCCCCGCCCGGATGGCCGGCACGAGACGAGGCGTTGGACGGACGGGTCGCCATGCTGGTGAGCGTACGCGAACGTCACGTCAGGCCCATGCGCCACACGCGCAACCGTGCCGGGACTCTCGAACTCGACAAGTCCTGGAGTTGTCGTTCGCTCCGTGATGCATCGTTGAGCCGGCGCCAACTCGTGGAGTTTGCCGGTGGGCTGCGGCTGGCGGCTCCGCCGGCTGTCTCATGTGCCGGAATCACGGCGTGTTCGACTTGGCCGAGGTATCACCAGCCGTTATGGTTTTCGGCAAGGTCATGAGCGCCAGCGCCAAGCCCCGGCTCGCTGGCCAGCAACCCTCCTTCCGCGGTGGGGTGCTCCGGGTGACGACCTGGTCCATTGCCAACTGGCAAAGGGCAAGCGCGGACCCGCGTCAGACTCGGGTCCTTCGACCCAGGAGCCCACATGGCCTCCAGCGCCACCCTCACCGAACCAACCGCTGTCGGCGCTCCCGGCTGCTCACCGGGTCCGGCACCCGAGCGGCTGCGCGTGGTGCCTCGACGTAGCACCCCGGCATACCAACCGGAGCGTGGCGCGATGAGTACCCCGCTGCCGGACACCGTCAGCGACGGCTTGGTCGTCCCGACGGCCTTCGGGCCCCGCGAGTATGCCAACCTGGACCACGCCGCCTCGACGCCTGCGCTGGCGCTCGTGAAGGAGGCCGTCGACCGAGCGCTGCGCACATACTCATCGGTGCACCGTGGCAACGGCTACGCCAGCCGGGTGACGAGCGCGTGGTACGAGCAGGCCCGCGCGGAGGTAGCCAGCTTCGTCGGCGCGCGTGCGCAGGACCTGGTTGTCTTCACCCGGAACACGACGGACTCGTGGGGACTGTTGGCGAAGGTGCTGCCTGCCGACACCACCGTCGTGGTCTTCGCATCGGAGCACCATTCCACCCTGTTGCCCTGGTCGCCCGGGCGGACCGTGTCGCTGCCGGTTCCCCGCGACCGTGACGACGCGATCCGGCGCCTGGACGCCGCGCTGGCCGGGGTCACGAGCGAGCATCGGCTTGTCGTCGTCGCCGGCGCGTCGAACGTCACCGGCGAGGTCTGGCCGCTCGACCGCGTTGTCGAGGTAGCCCGCCGGCACGGCGCTCGGGTGGCGCTGGATGCCGCCCAGTACGCGCCACACCGGCCCATCGACCTGGCCGCGAGCGGCATCGACTACGTGGCGTTCTCGGGCCACAAGCTGTATGCCCCGTTCGGTGCCGGTGTGTTGGCCGGGCGAGCCGACTGGCTGGAGACGGCCGAGCCGTACCTGGTCGGGGGCGGGGCGACCGCAAGCGTTACCGCGGATGGCACGACGTGGGCCGGCGGTCCCGGGCGCCACGAGGGGGGCAGCCCCAACGTCATCGGCGCCATCGCCGTTGCCGCGGCATGTTCGGCTATTGCCGCTCACCGCACGGACATCGCGCTGTACGAGCACGCGCTCGCCGAGCGGTTACGGCGCGGCCTCGAGGGGGTTGCTGGGGTCCGCACGCACTCGGTCTTCGGCCCCGGGGGTGACCGGGTGGCTGTCGTCGCGTTCACGGTCGAGGGGCTGGACGCGTCCCTGGTCTCGACGGCGCTGTCCGTTGAGCACGGCATCGGGGTGCGCGACGGCAAGTTCTGCGCCCACCTGCTCGTCGACGCGCTGCTGTCCGACGCCCCGTCGCTCACGCCCCGCACGGCGGTTCGCGCGAGCTTGGGGCTGGCCAATCGTCCGGAGCACGTCGACCGGCTGGTCCAGGCCGTCGCTGCCATCGCCGCGCAAGGCCCCGCGCTGGACTACGAGCTGGTTGCGGGTTGCTGGACACCGCAGGACGACCCGCGCGAGCAGCTGGTCGAGCAGCCCTGGTAGGCACCGCTGCGGTTGGACATGATCAGGCTTCGATGACGACCGGGATGATGAGTGGGCGGCGCCTGATCCTGCCGCCGACCCAGCGGCCGACCGTGCGCCGGATGACCTGAGCGAGCTGGTGCTCGTCGGTGACGCCGCCCTCGGTGGCCTCGACGATGGCGGCCTCCACCATCGGGATCACCTGGTCGAAGATCGCCTGGTCCTCGGCGAACCCGCGGGCGGTGATCTCGGGACCCGCCGCGATCTTGCCCGTGGCGGCGTCGATGACGACGATGCAGGTGATGAACCCTTCGTCGCGCAGGATCCGCCGGTCCTTGAGCAGGGCCTCGTCGGTCGCGCCGACCGAGGAGCCGTCCACGTAGATGTACCCGCACGGCACGGCGCCGACGACGCGGGCCCGCCCATCCACGAGGTCGACGACCACGCCGTCCTCGGCGATCAACACGTTGTCGCGAGGCACACCCGTGGCGATGGCCAGCTCGGCATTGGCGAACATATGCCGCCACTCCCCGTGCACCGGCACGACGTTACGGGGGCGGACGATGTTGTAGCAGTAGGTCAGCTCTCCGGCAGCGGCGTGCCCGGAGACGTGGACGCGGGCATTGCCCCGATGCACGACGGTCGCCCCCAACCGCATGAGGCCGTTGATGACGCGGTAGACGGCGTTCTCGTTACCGGGCACCAGCGAGCTGGCGAACATCACCGTGTCGCCCGGCCCGACCTCGATCCGGTGGTCGCGGTTGGCCATCCGGGACAGGGCCGCCATCGGCTCACCCTGGCTGCCGGTACACACGAGCACGATCTCGTCGTCGGCCAGGTCCCCCAGCCGACGCACGTCGACCAGGACGTCCTCGGGGATGTGCAGGTAGCCCAGCTCGGCTGCGATGCTCATGTTGCGGACCATCGAGCGGCCGACCATGGCGACCTTGCGCCCGGCCTTGACGGCCGCATCGAGGACCTGCTGGACCCGGTGCACGTGGGACGCGAAACAGGCGACGATGATCCGGCGTTCGGCGTGTCGGAACACCTTGTCGATCGCCGATGAGATGTCCCGCTCGGGCTCGGTGAACCCCGGCACATCGGCGTTCGTCGAGTCGACCAGGAACAGATCGACACCCTCCTCGCCCAGCCGGGCAAGCGCGCGCAGATCCGTCATGCGGCCGTCGAGCGGCAGCTGGTCCATCTTGAAGTCACCCGTGTGCAGCACGGTGCCCGCCGCGGTGCGCACCATGACGGCCAGCGCGTCCGGGATGGAGTGGTTGACCGCGACGAACTCCAGGTCGAAGACCCCAAGCCGCTCTCGCTGACCTTCCTTCACGGTGAGGGAGTACGGCGTGATCCGGTGCTCCTTGAGCTTGGCCTCCACCAACGCGAGCGTGAGCCGTGACCCGATCAGCGGTATGCCGGGATAGCGCGCCAGCACGTACGGCACCGCCCCGATGTGGTCCTCGTGGCCGTGGGTGAGCACGATCGCCTCGATGTCGCCCTGCCGTCCGTCCAGGTAGGAGAAGTCCGGCAGGATCAGGTCAACGCCGGGGTGGTGGTCCTCTGGGAAGAGCACCCCGCAGTCGATGACGAGCAGCCGGCCCCGGGTCTCCAGGACGGCCATGTTGCGTCCGATCTCGCCCAGCCCACCGAGCGCGACGAAACGCAGCCCGTTGCCGGCAAGTGGAGGGGGTGGGCCGAGCTCAGGATGAGGATGGCTCAACGGATTCCTGATCTGGTCAGGCCCTCGCGTAGCCGCGAAAGGTCCTCTTCGGAGGACTCCAGCAGCGGCATCCGCACCGCCGCTGAGTCCAGCACGCCGAGCTCGACAAGGGCCGCCTTGGCCATGATGGCACCCTGCGAGGTGTTCATGATCGCGTCGACGACTGGCACCAGGCGTCGATGGATTTTGCGCGCCGTCTCCATGTCACCCACCTCGACGGCCCGGATGAGGGCGGCGTAGTGGTCGCCTGCGACATGCCCGACGACGCTGACGATGCCGACCGCGCCGATCGCCAGCATCGGCAAGTTGAACTCGTCGGCGCCGGAGTACCACTGCAGCCCAGTGGCGGCCATGACCTTGGTGGCGGCCCAGAGGTCGCACTTGGCGTCCTTGACCGCGACGATGTTGGCGTGGCCGCCGATTCGGATGAGGGTCTCCGGATTGATCGGTATGCCGGCGCGCGAGGGGATGTCGTAGATCAGGACCGGCAAGTCGGTTGCGTCCGCGGCCGCTGTGAAGTGGGCAACCAGCCCTGCCTGGGTCGGTTTGTTGTAGTAGGGCGTTACCACGAGAAGACCCGACGCTCCAGCCGCCTCAGCCCGCCGCGCCATGTCGACGGTGTGCGCGGTGTCGTTGGAGCCAACGCCGGCGACCACGTGCGCCCGGTCCCCCACCGTG
>JBIOUP010000023.1:0-15273 GCA_044867305.1 Dermatophilaceae bacterium | reverse complement strand
CCAGCCCGTCGGGGTAGCCACGCCCGTCGTAGCGCTCGTGATGGTGGCGGACCGCGTCCACCGAGTCGCGCAGGAAGGTGATCTCCTCGATCAACTCCGCCCCGAGTTGCGGGTGGCGTGCCACCGCCGCCAAGTCGGTGGCGCCGCGCCCACCCCGG
Source organism: Dermatophilaceae bacterium (assembly GCA_044867305.1). Taxonomy (GTDB): domain Bacteria; phylum Actinomycetota; class Actinomycetes; order Actinomycetales; family Dermatophilaceae; genus Phosphoribacter. The sequence continues at coordinate 15,115 of JBIOUP010000023.1, read as the reverse complement.
CTGGAGGCGCGTCGGGCCGGAGCCGCGATCCGCCCGATGTCGTGCAGGATCGCCGCGAACCGAAGCGCCTTGGCCTGCGCAGCTCCTATGCCCAGCGCCTCACCGATCCAGTCACTGAGCCGGGCAATCCGTTCGCTGTGGCCCACGGCATACGGGTCGCGCATCTCGACGGCTGCGACGAGAGCCTCGAGGGTGCGTTGGTGGGCGCGCTCCTCGTCGCCGTACTGGGCGAAGGCCCACTTGGCGACATACAGCGGCGCGATGATGAGGACGGCGCTGAACGGCCCGAGGCCAGCCGGCCCCCAGAGGATGACGAAGAGGAAGCCGATGAGCCCATAGCCCATGTACGCCACGCCCGACGTCGTGAGCATCTCGATGACGAACCGGCGGTAAGACGTGCCGGTGTCGAGGGCGACGACGCCGGCCAGCAGCAGTGCATTGGCGACACACTGCGCGACATCGGCGAGCATGAGCGGCATGCCGACGTGCAGCAACAGTTCGCCCGCCCCCTGCAGCTGCTCGAGGTCGTATGCGCCGAACCACGCATAGGCAAAGCCGCCCAGCATTGCGTACAACGCGGTCATCCCGCTGTTGAACAGGCGCACCCGCCAAGGCAGCCGATCCGGCGCGACGGCCACGGCCAGCGCGCCGACTATGGCGCAGCCGACCGGGCCGACAATGACCACGCAGGCCAGCAGGACGATGCTCAGGAACGAGATCTGTACGCGTTGGCGCAGATTCGGCTTGTGGAAGACGTACGTGATAGCGGCGACGACCGTCAGGGTCACCAGCGCGACGACGTCTTCCGGTGGTCCTACCGTGACCCAGCCCACGATGGTAAGCCCGGCGGCGGCGACACAGACGCTGGCGATGTAGACCAGGACGCCAACGCCCGATCTGGGCTGGCCGCCGCCCTCCGGTTCCGCCATGGGGTCACGTTACTTCCATCTGCGATGCGGTCCCACGGAGTTGCCCGACCTAGCGGCGTCACCCACGTGGGTTACCCCGCCGCAGGCGTCCCTGTCACGGACCCCAGACCCAGGACGAGGTGCTGCCGGTCTGCTGCTCCCAAGTGCGGGCGGCGTCCTTGGTCAGCATGGTCTCGAACAGCTTGGCAATAGCCTTCATCGTGATTCCTTCTCTTGAGTTGACAGGGGTTGGTTTGGCCCCCGCACAAGCCTCACGGGTGTCTCACAGCTCTCTTGATCAGTGAGCGCGTCTGTCATGCCGTGATTCGGCGCTTTTGGTTGGCTTTGTCAATGATAACCGCGCAGATGTGGGACAATGTCCCCCGGTTTGGGGGAGGTTGTTTGCGCCCTTGACCAAACCTTGACGAAAACGAGGAGAACTGATGAGCAAACGGTCCCGCAAGCGACGCACCCGCAAGACCAAGGCGGCCAACCACGGCCGCAAGCCCAACGCCTAGGGCCGGAGCGACCAGCCTCCGCCCAGCGCGCCGCTGGGCGTGGCCGACCGCCCGCAGCAGGCGGCGGCGCCCAGCGCAGCCATGGACTACGTGAGCGGGTCTTTAACCGGCCTCGTCGGTGGCATCCAAGCGGATCACCGTGAGCCGCTGGAGAATGGTTTGACGCAACGTGATCGGGGCGCGCTCTGAGCAACAGGCGCGCTTGACGACGAACTTGACCATCTGGTCCACCTGGTACTGGCGCAGGCACTCGGCGCACTCATCGAGGTGAGCCTGGATCTGGTGCGCGTCGGCTCCGGTCATCTCCCCGTCGAGGTACTCGAACATCCGAAGCAGCGCCTGGGAACAGTCGAGCACGGTGGGCTGCCACGGCTGCTCCGGCCCACCAGCCTGCGGCTCACCAGGATGCGTGCTCATGCGCCGTTCTCCTCACGGCGATACCCGCGCTCGGCGGCATAAGCACTCAACAACTCGCGAAGCTGACGCCGACCACGGTGCAACCGGGACATCACCGTCCCAATCGGGGTCTGCATGATCTCGGCGATCTCCTTATACGAGTAGCCCTCGACGTCGGCAAAATAGACCGCCAAACGGAACTCTTCAGGAAGCTGCTCGAGCGCCCTTTTCACGTCGCTGTCCGGCAAGTGGTCAAGAGCCGCTTCTTCGGCGGAGCGCCCCCCAGCGGAGGAGTGCGAGTCGGCGCGGTGCAGCTGGTAGTCCTCGACCTCCGCGGCGTCGGACTGCAGCGGCTCCCGCTGCTTCTTGCGGTAGCTGTTGATGTAGGCGTTGGTGAGGATCCGGTACATCCACGCCTTGAGGTTGGTGCCCGGCTTGAACTGGTGAAAGCCCGCGTACGCCTTCGCGTAGGTCTCCTGGACCAGGTCCTCGGCGTCGGCAGGGTTGCGCGCCGTGCGCAAGGCTGCTGAGTAGAGCTGGTCCAGCAGGGGCATCGCGTCTCGCTCGAACCGGGCCCGCCGCTGCTCGGGCGTCTCGCTCGCCAGGTCCACCTCGTCAGGTGGCACATCGAGCGTCGTGGCGTCGGGTTCGGTGCTCATCCCGTCCCACAGTAGTCGCCCACGCGGGGCCGGCCCGACCTGCGAGCCGCTCGCCCAGGTGGAGGGGACGAACACGCGCCACTCCTTCCGCCGCCGGCCAGCACAGATACCCAGGACGAGTACACGGACTGCAACATGCCCCGCGGCCCCCTGCATTCCCAGCTCAGGCCATCAGCGCCACCACGAACTCGCGCACCGCCTGCCGGACCGCGGTGGCCGAGGTGCGCGGGATCGAGTGCGTGCCCGGCACGGCATACACGCGTTCGACGTATGCCGTGACCTCGGCCGGGGTGCCGAACGGGTCCCGATCGCCTTGCACGACAAGGACGGGCAGGCCGGCGCGCACCGGCAGCACGAGCTCGTCGGCCCGCAGCTGCTCCGGTTTGCCGGGCGGGTGCAGCGGGAAGGACAGGCACAGAACTGCCCCCGCGCGCAGCCTGGTGGCGGTGCGGCAGGCGACGCGCGCACCGGCACTGCGCCCGGCGAGCACGAGCGGCCCCCGGACGCTCGCCAGGGCACCGCCGCGGGCCCGCAGGGCCCGGACCACCGGCACCCACGCGGCGTCCAGGGTGGGCGGCGGGCTGGCCACCCGGCCGCCGGCGACCAGCCACGGCTGCTCGATCACGGCGACCGCCCACTGCGCCTCCACCATGGCTTCGCGCGCCGCGACCATGTCGACGGTCGTGATGCTCGGCCCGGCACCGTGCCCGAGAGCCACGACGCCGCGCGCGCCCCTCGGGCGGTGGATGTGGGCCCGCGCCAGGCCCTTTGGCGTCGGCAGCTCCAGCACAGCGTCCGTCACGAGCCGATGACCTCACCGGTGGTCGGGTCGACCACTCCGCGCAGCTCCTCGGGTGCGGCGGGCACGACGAGGCCGGGACCGTTGTTGGCCGTCGTGTTGACCGCAGTCGTAATGGGATAGGCCTCGAAGCGGCCTGGTGGCGCGCCAGCGAGCAGCTTCTTGACGACGTCGGGGTCGGTGACTGCTGGGTCCAGCCAGGCGTCCCACTGGGCTCGGTCCAGCACAAGCGGCTGACGGTCGTGGATGCGGTCCAGGCCCGGTTCGGCCTTGGTCGTGAGAATGGTGAATGTGGTCAGCCACGCCTGCGGGTCGTCGTTGTCCGCGACCTGAGGGTCGCGCCAGAACTCGTACAGTCCGGCGAAGGCGATGGTGTCGCCGTCGGCCCGGTGCACGTAGAAGGGCTGTTTTCGGGGCTTGCCCTTGCTGTCGGTCACTGTCGGCGAACGCTGCCACTCGTACCAGCCCTCCGCGGGAACCAGACAACGTCGGGAGGTCGTCGCGCGCGCGAATGCCGGCTTGTCCAGCACCGACTCGGCCCGGGCGTTGATCGTGCGCAGGCCGACCTTGACGTCCTTGGCCCAGCTCGGCACGAGGCCCCAGGTGAGCAGCCGCAGCTGCCGGACCGGGCGAGGGTCGGGGGCGCCCTGGTCGCCATCCTCGGCGTCGAAGCGGCGCCGGGGGCGGGTGAGCACGACCGGGGCCGCCTTGGTGGGGGCCATGTTCCAGTCCGGCGTCCCCGCGGGTGGGTTCTGCGGCCGTGTCAAAATGCTGCGCCCGGGTATGGCGGTCGCATCGAGCTCGACGTCGAACTCCTCGATGATCTCGCTCTGGTCCTTGCTCGCCGCGTAGCGCCCGCACATGTGAACTACGGTAGGACCCACCACATACGACCCGTTCCCACGGAGGACCGATGATCCGCAAGATCGCCCGCCCGATGCTCGCCGCCGTGTTCGTCGTCAGTGGCGTGGAGGCTCTCAAGAACCCCGCCGGGCGCGCGGAGATGGCCGCTCCGGTGCTCGACAAGCTGACCGCAATGTTCAACCTGCCGGCCGACAAGGAAATGCTCGTGCGGGTCAACGGCGGCGCGATGCTCGGCGGGGCGTTGCTGCTGGCCACCGGCCGCCTGCCGCGGCTGGCCGCGACCGTCATCGCCGCCTCGCTCATCCCGACCACCATCGCGGGTCACGACTTCTGGGAGGAGTCCGACCCGGCCGCGCGCGCCAAGGATCGCACGCAGTTCCTCAAGAACGTCGGGCTGCTCGGGGGCCTGCTGCTGGCCGCCGTCGACACCGCGGGCAAGCCGGGCCTGGCCTGGCGCGCGCAGCAGGCCCGCAAGGGCGCCGCCAAGAAGATCCAGTCTGCCCAGGCGTCTCTGGGCTGAGATGCCCGACGAGCATCCCGACCCGTCGAACGACTGGCCCGCCCCACTCGCGCCAGGCCCGCTCGACGCCGTCGTGCGGCTCCCCGGCAGCAAGTCGCTCACGAACCGCTACCTCGTCCTCGCGGCTCTCGCCGACGACCCGTCGCGCCTTCGCGGTCCACTGCGCTCACGCGACACCCTGCTCATGGCGGCGGCGCTGCGCAGCCTCGGCACCGAGGTCACCAACGAGGAGCCGGAGCGGTATGCCGCGATCTCGGCAGGCAGCGCAGCGGCGGACTGGGTAGTGACCCCTCACCGGCTCCGGGGCGGGGTCAGGCTGGACTGCGGGCTCGCGGGCACGGTCATGCGGTTCCTGCCCCCCGTGGCCGCCTTGGCTGACGGGGCGGTGCGCTTCGACGGCGACCCGCCGGCGCGCACGCGACCCATGCGGCCGGTGCTGGACTCGTTGCGAACGCTGGGCGTCGAGGTCGACGACGAAGGACGCGGGACCATGCCCTTCACGGTCCAGGGCGCCGGCCGGGTGCGGGGCGGACAGGTCACGCTCGATGCGTCCCAGTCCTCGCAGTTCATCTCCGCCTTGCTGCTGGCCGGCGCCCGTTACGACGAGGGCGTCACCGTGCGCCACGAAGGCAAGCCGGTGCCCAGCGAGCCACACATCGCCATGACCGTCGAGACCCTTCGCGACGCGGGGGTCGTGCTCGACGACAGCGAACCGAACACCTGGCGCGTGGAGCCGAGCGAGATCAACGCCCTTGACGTGCAGGTGGAACCGGACCTGTCCAACGCCGGGCCGTTCCTCGCCGCCGCCTTGGTCGCCGGAGGCAGCGTCCGGGTGCCCGGCTGGCCGCAACACACGACGCAGGCCGGCGATGCCCTGCGCGACATCCTCGATGCGATGGGCGCGGACGTCGTCCTTGACCGCGACGGCCTGACGGTCATCGGCTCGGGCGACATCGAGGGCATCGACATCGACCTGCACGACGCCAGCGAGCTCACTCCCATCGTCGCCGCTCTCGCCGCGCTTGCCGAGAGCCCCACGGTGGTGCGCGGCGTCGCCCACATCCGTGGCCATGAGACCGACCGCCTGAAGGCGCTGGCCACTGAGCTCGCCGGGCTCGGCGCGAAGGTGGCCGAGACCGACGACGGCCTGCACATCATCCCGAAGCGGTTGCGCGGCAGCAAGTTCCGCACCTACCACGACCACCGCATGGCGACGGCCGGAGCCCTGGTCGGGCTGCGGGTCCCCGGTGTCGTCGTCGAGGATGTCGCGACCACCGCCAAGACGCTGCCGGACTTCACCGCCTTGTGGTCGGCGATGCTCGCCGCCGGATGAGCTGGGCCCACCTCGACGAGTCGCACGTGCGCGTGCGACCCAACCCGCGCGGGTCCCGTCCTCGCAGCAAGGACCGACCAGCGCACGAGGACGCCGTGAGCGGCTGCGTCATCGCAGTCGACCGCGGCCGCTACACCTGCCTGGTGCCCCCCAATGGTGTCCGCCGCGTCGATGAGGACGACCCGGTTGGCGGCGGAGCCGGAAAGTCGGCCGAGCGCACCGTCTTGGCGATGCGGGCCCGCGAGCTGGGCCGCAAGGGCATCGTCGTCGGCGACCGCGTTGGCCTGGTCGGCGACATCTCGGGGGGCCCGGACGCGTTGGCCCGGATCGTCCGGGTCGAGCAGCGCCACTCGGTGCTGCGGCGCAGCGCCGACGACTCCGACCCGGTCGAGCGAGTCATCGTCGCCAACGCCGATCAGCTCGTCGTGGTCTGCGCCCTTGCCAACCCAGCGCCACGCCCACGGCTCATCGACCGTTGCCTGGTCGCGGCATACGACGCGGGGCTGGACCCGCTGCTCGTGCTGACCAAGGCCGACCTGCAGGACCCGCAGGAGTTCCTCTCCGCCTACGCACCTTTGCAGGTGGCCTGGGTGGTCACCTCACGCCAGGGCGGCCGGATCACGGGCCTGGACGCCCTGCACGAGCATCTGCACGCGCGCGCCTCCGTGCTCGTCGGGCACTCGGGGGTCGGCAAGTCCACCCTCGTCAACGCGCTGGTGCCGGGGGCGGCCCGAGCGACCGCCGCAGTCAACGAGACGACCGGACGCGGACGGCATACCTCCGCGTCCGCGGTCGCGCTTCGTCTCCCGAACCGGCAGGGGTGGGTCGTCGACACGCCGGGGGTGCGGTCGTTCGGCCTCGCGCACGTCGCCCCCGAGCGGATCGTGGCGCACTTCCCCGACCTGCAGCCCGGCACGGCCGACTGTCCCCGCGGCTGCACGCACGACGAGCCGGAGTGTGCCCTCGACGAGTTCGCGGCTGCCGGCCACGCCGGGCCGGCCGGGCCCGCGCGACTGGACTCGCTCCGCCGGCTCCTGCGCGCCCGGACGGCTGAGGGCGAGGAGGACCAAAGGTACAGTTGACGTGTCACGTTTCGCGAGAGACGATCAGGGCACACTGGCTGGGGGAGGAGCGCCATGTTCGACACCATTCTCGGACTGCCCGTGCACGCGCTCGTCGTGCACGCGGTGGTGGTGCTGCTGCCGCTCATGGCAGTCGTGACGCTCGTCGTCGCGCTGCGCCAGAAATGGCGAGAGGCCCTGGCCTGGCCTGTAGTCGCGCTCAACGCGCTCGTGCTCGGGGCGACGTTCGTGGCCAAGGAGAGCGGAGAGGCCCTGGAGCGGCGGCTGGGGGTCAACGTCGCCGACCACGAGTCCTGGGGCAGCAAGCTGCCGTACGTCGCCGCGGCCCTGCTCGTCGTCTCGGTGTTCGTGGCAATCTGGCGGCGCAACAGCCGGTTCGGGCCGATCGCGGTCGTCCTCACGATCATCGTCGCTGGCGTGACCGTCTTTTGGACCGTGCGCACGGGGCACACCGGCGCGGTCGCGGTCTGGGGCAGCGTCGGCTGAGCGTCGCTCGGGCTTGCGGCGGGACCACCTGGGTAGCGTTGCGGCGTGAGCTTCGACGACGACCTGCGCCTTGCCCATGTGCTCGCCGACGCCGTGGAGCGAGTCACCATGGCGCGGTTTCGCGCCGAGGACCTCGACGTGGAGACCAAACCGGACCAGACTCCGGTGACCGATGCCGACCGCGCGGCCGAGGAGCTGATCCGCCACCACCTGGGCCGCACCCGCCCGCGCGACGCCGTCGAGGGCGAGGAGTTCGGCACCACCGGACACGGGCCGCGCCGATGGCTGCTGGACCCCATCGACGGGACCAAGAACTACGTGCGCGGTGTGCCGGTCTGGGCCACGCTCATCGCCCTCGTGGATGGCGACGAGCCGGTCGTCGGGTTGGTCGCGGCGCCCGCGCTGCAGCGGCGCTGGTGGGCGGCCAAAGGTTCGGGCGCGTATGCCGGCCGGTCCCTGTCCGCTGCCCGCCGGCTGTCGGTGTCTCAGGTGGGCCAGCTGTCGGATGCCTCGCTGTCGTACTCCTCGCTGCGCGGATGGCGGGCCGTCGACCGGTATGACGCCTTGCTCGATTTGCTGGACCAGTGCGCCCGCACGCGGGGCTATGGCGATTTCTGGTCGTACATGCTGCTCGCCGAGGGCGCGGTCGATATCGCCGCGGAGCCGCAGCTCAACAGCTACGACATGGCTGCCCTCGTGCCGGTCGTCACCGAGGCCGGCGGACGGTTCACCGGGCTGGACGGGCGCGATGGCTGCTGGAGCGGGAACGCCGTGGCGACCAACGGACTGCTCCACGAGACGGTGCTCGCCCGGATCGGCACCGGGTCACCGCGGCGCAAAACTCCATGACCTTGTCGTTGCTCCACGATGCATCGTGGAGCAACCAGCACTCCATGACTTTGTCACGGCCCGGCGCCAGCGCTAGACCGAAGCTGCGGACTAGAACAGCTGCAGCTGGTCTCGTTCGGTCCGCACCCCTTCCAGGCGCAGCAGCGCGTCCTTGCGGTCCAAGCCACCGCCGTACCCGGTCAAGCGGCCGTCGGCGCCGATGACCCGGTGGCACGGGACAACAACGGGAATCGGGTTGGCCCCGTTGGCTGCTCCGATCGCCCGTGAGGCGCTCAAGGGCAAGCCCAACTGCGTCGCGATGGCCCCGTAGCTGCGGGTCTGGCCGTACCCGATCGTCAGCAGCGCCTGCCACACGGACAGCTGGAAGCGCGTGCCGCTGGGCGCCGTCGGCAGCTGGAACGCCCGACGTCGTCCGGTGAAGTACTCGCCGAGCTGGCGAGCAGCCTCGACGAGCACCGCTGCACCCCCACACTGGCGCTCGACCGAGTCCGCTCTGGCCCCGAACCGAATGGCGGTCAACGCCTCGCCGTCCTGGCTCTCCAGCTCGAGCGGTCCCAGCGGGCTCGCGACGACCAGGGCGAACGGCATACCGGAAGTCTAGGCAGCCTTCCGTCATGCCGGACGCTCGTGATACGACGCGGCCGCACGAGCCGAGCAGCCGCAACAGCCGGCGCCTCAGTTGGGCACGACGGTCACGTCGCCGCGACCAAGCGCACGCACGCCGTCGACGAACCGGCCTGCGTCGCCGACCAGCACGATGGTCCACTGCCCGTCGACGAACCTGCGGTATGCCGTGCCGAGACGCTCGTGGTCCATGTCGCGGATCTCGGCGTTCAGCCTCGTGGTGAACTCCGTCGTGAGCCCGTCGTAGACCAGCCCCGCGGCCTCGTCCGCGATGGCGTCGGCGGTTGCGAACCGCCCCGGCGCGGTCTTGGCGATGAAGTCGGCCCCGCTGCGGGTCTCCTCGGGCGTGAAGCCGTCGCGCGCCGCGTCGAGGATGTCGATGAGCAGGCCGACCGACTCCACGGTGACGTCGGCCCGGACGCTGCCCGAGGTGAGGAACAGCCCGCCCTTGCGCCGCGGCCGGAAGCCGGATCGGATGCCGTAGGTGTAGCCCTTCTCCTCACGCAGCACCGCGTCCAGCCGCGCGGTCGGCGACCCGCCGACGACGAACCCCAGCACGGGGTAGGGGGCCCAGCCGCCCTCGACGTGCCGGTCCGGGCCCGGACAGCCCACGAGGATTTCGGTCTGGACGGAGTCGGGTCGGTCGACGACGACGAGCCGGACCCGATCCTCGGCGACCTCGGCCTGCTGCCAGGCACCGGGGCGGACGAAGTCGGTGGGCGTGACCCAGCCCCCCAGCGCTGCTTCGACCTCGGCGGCGATGTCCAGTCCCTGCAGGTCCCCCGCGATCACAAGGGTGGCCTCCGCGGGCGCCAGGTGGCGGGCGTGGAAGCCGACGATATCCTCCCGGGTGACCGCACCGACCGTCTCGGTCAGCCCACCCGTCGGCCGGGCACTACGGCTAGAGGGGTGGTAGTAGGTCGCCCAGAACTCCAGCGCGGCACGATGGGCGGCCACCGAGCGCTCCTGCTCGATCTCCGCGAGACGCACCTTGACGTGGCGTTCCACCTGGTCCTGCGGGAACGCCGGCTCCACGAGGGTCTGGCGCAGCAGGTCGAGGGCGTAGCCGATGTTGCTCTTGGCCACGTCGACGTCGATGCTCAACCCGGAGTCGCTCATCGCGGCGCCGTAGGCGACCCCGCGGCGCTCGAGCAGCCTGACGAACTCGGCCGACGTCCACCGCTCGGTGCCCTCGTCGAGAGTCCGGGCCATCAGCGCGGCCACCCCCTCGATCTCGGGCGGCTCGAGACGCAGCGGCAGCGGCACGGCCAGGCGCACGGCGTGCACGTACTGCCCGGGCAGGTCGTAGGCCACGAGGCTGAGCCCGTTGGCGAGATGATGGCGGGTGGCCGCCGGGAACGTGTATGACCCGGGCGGCGTGACCTCGGGTCGCGGCAAGGCAGGTGGCGCGTGCACGGTCAAGATTGGCTCCTACGCTCGCCGTTGACCAGGTAGGCCACGACGGCCCTCGAGTCGGGGCTCAGGTATCTGGCGGCGCTGTCGCGCACCTGGGCGGGGGTGACCTCGGTGAGGTCGCGCAGGAACGTGTTGACGTATGCCGGGTCGTCGTGCAGCGCCGCGTAGTGACAGATGTGGTCGGCCCGCTCCTCGGGGTTGGCCACCGCTGAGAGCCAGCTGCGTTCGGTCTCGGCGAGCGCCGACTCGAGCTCTTCGTCGGTCGGTCCACTCGCCATCAACCCGTCCAGCTCCTCGCAGATCGCCGCCTCCACCTTGTCGGGGTCGACACCGTCCGCGATGTCGGCGGTGATGAAGCCGAGCGACACCCCGTCGACGAACCCCATGGTGTGCGCCGCCAGGCTGGTGGCGGTCTGCTCGTCGCGCACCAGGCGCTGGACCAGCCGCGAGGAGGACAGCCCGCCGACGGCATCCAGCGCGAGGGCCACCGCGTTGAACTCGTGGGTGTGGTCGACCGGTAAGCGGAACGCGATGTGCAGCCGGTCGTTCGGGACCGTCTCGTGCCGCTCCAGGCGCGTCGGAGCCTCCAACGGGACGAGCGTGTGGGCCTGCGGAGGGGGTGGCGTGGCCGACGCGGGTAACGGTCCGAAGTAGCGGTCCGCGGCGGCGAAGCCCTCCTGCGGTGTGAGGTCACCGACGAGGGTCAGCACGCTGTTGTTCGGCCCGTAATGGGTTGTGTAGAAGGCGTGCACGTCGTCGAGCGTGGCCGCCTCCAGGTCGGCCATCGAGCCGATCGTCGGGTGGTGGTAGGGGTGGTCGTCGGGGAAGACGGTGGCGTAGACGTCGATGAGCGCATTGCCGTAGGGGGCGTTGTCGTAGCGCTGGCGTTTCTCCTCCTTGACCACGTCACGCTGGTTGTCCAGGTTGGTCTGGTTGACCGCGGTGAGCAGCCGGCCGTGGCGGTCGGCTTCCAGCCACAGCGCGAAGTCCAGCGCGCCGGTAGGGACGGTCTCGAAGTAGTTCGTCCGGTCGAACCAGGTCGTCGCGTTGAGCCGCCCACCGAGCGCCATGAGCGCCGCGAAGTGCTCCCCCGACGCGACGTTGGCCGAGCCCTGGAACCTGAGGTGCTCGAACAGGTGCGCAAACCCGGTTCGCCCCGGCACCTCGTGCCGTGACCCCACCTTCACCCAGAGGTTGACCGTGACGTTGGGGACGGTGTGGTCCTCGGACACGATGACGCGCAGCCCGTTCGGCAGGGTCTGCTCGGCAAGCGGGTAGGCGATGTCAGACACGGGCCGACCTTAACCTGCCCGCCGTCACGATGCGTCGTCGAGTGCTTCGATGGCCTCCCGGGCGATGACCTGCTGTTCGGTGATGGTCCGCTCGGCGCGCCCGCGCCCGAGGAAACTGACCGCCCAGTGCAACAAGGTGGTCACTTGCTGCTTGAAGCCGATGATGTAGACCAGGTGCACGGCCAGCCAGATCACCCACGCCGCGAACCCGCCGAACCGTAGCCGGCCCATGCTGGCCACGGCGGAGAACCGCGAGATGGTCGCCATGGAGCCCTTGTCGTGGTATTGGAAGGACGGGCCGTCGGGTTCGCCGGCCAGGCGCGCCTCGATGCGGCGCGCGGCATACCGGCCGCCCTGGATTGCGACCTGGGCGACCCCGGGCAGACCGTCGAGGCTGATGAGGTCACCGACGACGAAGACCTCTGGATGCCCGGGCACGGTGAGATCGGGCAGCACCTGCACGCGGCCGGATCGGTCGAGCCCGGCCCCGGACTGCTCGGCGAGCTGCGCCCCGAGCCGGCTGCCGGCGACGCCCGCAGCCCAGACCTTGCAGACGCCTTGGACGGTATGCCGTCCGCTCGCGTCTTCGTAGGTGACGCAGTTCTGGTCCATCTCGGTGACCTTGGCCCCGAGACGGACCTCGACGCCGACCTCGCGCAGCCGCCGGACGGCCTTCTTGCCAAGGTCGTGCCCGAAGGAGGGCAGGACCTGAGGTGCGGCGTCCAGCAAGAGGATTCGCGAGCTCGTGGGGTCGATGTGGCGGAAGTAGGGGCGCAGGGTGCGGTGGGCCAGCTCGGCGATCTGCCCGGCCATCTCGACTCCGGTCGGGCCGGCGCCGATGACGACGAAGGTGAGGAGGCGGTCGACCTCGTCGGTGTTGCCGGCCACGGCGGCGAGCTCGGCCCGCTCGAACGCGCCGAGGATTCGTCCGCGCAGCTCCAGCGCGTCGTCGATGTCCTTCATGCCCGGCGCGAACCTGGCGAAGTGGTCGTTACCGAAGTACGACTGACCCGCGCCGGCCGCCACGATGAGGCTGTCGTAGCCAATGGTCAGCTCGCCGGCCATCCCACTCGCGTGGACCGTGCGGCTGGCCAGGTCAATGCTGGTCACCTCGGCGAACAGGACCGTGGCGTTCTTCTGGCGCTTGAGGATCTCGCGGGTGGCCGGGGCGATCTCTCCCGACGAGAGGATGCCGGTGGCCACCTGGTACAGCAACGGCTGGAACAGGTGCGCGGTGGTGCGCGACACAATGGTGATGTCGACATCTGCCTTGCGCAGTGCCTGGGTGGCGAAGAGGCCCCCGAACCCCGAGCCGATCACGACCACGCGGTGTCGGCGGGGGTGGGCGGTTGGCTGTGACTGCGGGCTGGTGGTCCCGGGTGGGATGGACACTCCAGCACCATAACCCGCGGCCGGGTTGACGTTGGCGGCCCGCCTGGGCGCTGGATCACCCGAGGTGAACCCCGCCGCCACCCGCCGCGACTGAGGTGCGGGAACCCTCACCACGCGCCTAGCTGCTGGTGGCGGTTCCTTCCGCAGGCCGGCCCGGACCGACAACCTCCACGACCCGCACGACGATGAGCAGCAGCAGTCCGAGCAGGCCAGCCTCCGCGTTGACGGCGCCGACCGCCGTGCACAGCGCGAATACCGCCGGGGTGCTCCAGGTCAAGACGGTTCGCCGCGCGGTGCGGCCGGCCACAACGTCCGGCTGGATCGAGCTTCGCTCGGCCACAACGCTCATCCAGGCGGTCAAGACGCTCAGGACGAACATCGTCCCGATGTACAGCGGAACGGTTGCGGTGGTGGCGTCCTTGCCTACCAGGGCAGTGGGAAAGGGGAGAAAGGCGATGAGCAGCAGCCACCACATGTTGAGCGATCGCAACCTCGGGTGCAGCTCGTCGATCCACGAGAAGGCATCCTCGTGCGCCGACCAGAACACATGGATGACAAGGAAGGAGATGACGAAGCTGACGAACAAGTGCCACTCGTCGGCGAACCCGGCGGCAAGGTCTCCGCTCTCCAGGGCGGCCACCTGGTCAACGAGCGGCAGCACAAGGAGGGTCATGGCGATCGCGACGACGGCGTCGGTGAGGGTGATCGTGCGCTCCAACAACCGGCCTCGCAGGGTGGGGCGGTCAGACGCCATGGTGGGGAGTCTCCCACAGGCTCAGGACTGTTCCCGGCTGGCCGGTCGAGCATTCGAGGACCGCCCCCGAATCACAATGTGGCAACAATCACCAGCCCAAAGGACCTACCGCGGGGTAACCACAAGGCACCATTGGGGGGTGGCCAGGCCTGTTGAAGGCGTGACCCGAAGCGACATTGACGTCACCCGATACGACGATCTCAGCTTCGACGGGCGATACGGTCGCGTCGGAGTGACGCTTTACCTCCCCTCGGTGCGGTCCGTCGGCATCCACGGCTCGCCCGATGTCGTTGTGCCGTACTCGGCGGGCTGGGGCGAAGGGGTCCAGGCCGCCCAGCTGGCGTGCGAGGCCCTCGCTCGGACCATCAACGTGATGTCGGCTGCGATCGTGTATCCCCGCCGTCGTCTAGGCGTTTCGGACATTCTGCCGTTCCGCACCGAGGTGTTCAGCGAGGTCATCAACCACATCAAAGAGGAGACGATCTACGACGATTCGACGATCGTCGTCGCCGGCTACTCGCGCGGCACGGGCCCGGGTCGGCTAGCCACCATCGAGTGCTCCAACTACGTCCAGGGGCTGGCTCTCGTCGCCCCCACCTGGTTCCCCGTCGCCGTCAGCCCGCATGAGCTGGCCGCGCGCGGCCTGGCCGAAAGCGCGCGCGGGATCACCCGCGGCAGCTGGTTTGACCGGCTCGGCCTCATCGCCGCCAGCGCCCGCCTCGCTCAGGAGATGCTGGCCCACCCGCTCGCCCTGCGCAACGACGTGACCGCGATCTCGCAGGAAGGCGTGGCTGACCTGGAAAGTGTGCTGGATCTCGGCATCAACGTCTCCGTCACCGCAGGCATCTACGACGAGCTGTGTCAGGTCCCCGGGATCCGCAGCATCGTCGAAGCCCTTCCAGAGCCGTACTACGTGGACTACCGCGAGGTGCCGTCAGACCACTTCTCGTACTTCTTGAGCCCCAAACCCCTTCGTGTCGTCGCCGACCAGGTGGCGCACTTGGCCGTCAGCGAGGCGGACCCGACGGACATCTGCCCCTGAGCACCTGGGGAGGGCAGCCGGCATACGCGCTCAGCTCGCCTTCGGGTCCGCCTCGCTGACTGCCAAGTGCGCCACCTGGTCGGCGACCACACGAAGGGGTTTGGGGCTCAAGACGTACGAGAAGTGGTCTGACGGCACCTCGCGGTAGTCCACGTAGTACGGCTCTGGAAGGGCTTCGACG
>JBIOUP010000022.1:0-8376 GCA_044867305.1 Dermatophilaceae bacterium | reverse complement strand
GCTGATGGCTGCCACAGCCGACCAACTCCTTTCTCGCAGGCGCCCGGGTAAGTCAGCCTTTGACGGCACCTGAGGTTAGACCGGCGACGATCCGACGCTGGAACAGCAGAACCAGGATCACGACGGGGATGGTCACGACGACCGAGGCCGCCATGATTGCGGTCACCGGCGACTGGAACTGTGAGGCGCCGGTGAAGAACGACAAGGCGGCGGGCACAGTGCGGGCCGCGTCCGTCGAGGTGAGGGAGATGGCCAGCAGGAACTCGTTCCAGCAGTAGAAGAAGGTGAGGATGGCCGTCGTGAACACGCCGGGTGCGGCCAGCGGAGCGATGACCTTACGGAAGGCTTGCCACGCCGTGGCGCCGTCCACCTGCGCGGCTTGCTCCATCTCCCAGGGAATCTGGCGGAAGAACGCCGACATCGTCCAGATCGACAGCGGCAGCGCGAAGGTGAGGTACGGGATGATCAGGCCGAGCCAGGTGTCGTAGATACCCAGGCTGCGCCACATGTTGAACAGTGGCCCGACCAGTGCGGCCTGAGGGAACATCGCGATCGCCAGGGCCATCGACAGCAGGAACTTCTTTCCGGGGAAGTCCAGCCGCGCAATGGCGTAGGCGGCGAACATGGCGACGATGACTGACAGCAGCGTGGCGATCAGCGCAATCCCGAACGAGTTACGCAACGCGCTGGTGAACAAGGTGTCGCTGAACACCGTCTGGTAGTTGGTCCACACCCACTGCTTGGGGAAGAACGACGGCGTCGCGCCGCGGAATCCGGTCGGGTCCTTGAAGGACAGCGACACCATCCACAGCAGCGGGAAGAGTGCCCATACCAGAATGAGCAGCCCCCACAAGGTCCACCAGTTGCTCGCCCTTCGCCCGGACATCCCTACTCCCCCCTCACTTGCGAGAGATCGGTCCTGAAGCCTTTGACAAACAGGAACGCGATGATCACGACGCTGATGAACAGCAGGACCGAGATGGCCGAGCCGACGCCGAGGTTCAACAAGGTCACGTTCTGGCGGTAGGCCAGGATGGACAGGGTCTCGGTTTGGTTGGCCCCGGTGGTCATGATGAACGGGTTGTCGAAGATCCGCCAGGCGTCCAGGGTGCGGAACAGCAGCGCCACCATGATGGCGGCCTTCATGTTCGGCAAGGTGACCCGCCAGAGCCGCTGCCACGCCGAGGCGCCGTCGACCGACGCAGCCTCCTGCAGGTCCCAGGGGACCTGCACCAGGCCGGCCAGCAGCAGCAACGAGATGAACGGCGTGGTCTTCCAGATCTCCGAGAAGATGATGACGAACAGCGAGGACCAGCGCTGGCCGAACCAGTTGTAGTCGCCCAGGTTGAACCACTGGTTGATGAACCCGGAGTCGAGCTGGAAGGCGTACCGCCAGATGTACGCCGAGACCACCGTGATGATGCCGTACGGGATGAGGATGCCGGTGCGGACCAGCCCGCGCCCGCGCAGGATCCGGTACATCACGAACGCGAAGGCGAAGCCGAGCACGAGCTCCACGACCACGCTGGCGACGGTGATGACCAACGTCGTGCTGAAGTCGGTCCACCACACCGGGTCGGTCAGCACCGTGGCGTAGTTGGACAGGCCGACGAAGGAGCGGCCCTCGGGATCGGTCAGCCGGTAGTTGTACAGAGACAGCACTACGGCGTAGGCGAGCGGGTATGCCGTAACCAGCGCCATGACGAGGAAGGAAGGGGCCGCCAGCCACAGTCCCAGGCGCCGTTCGTGCCGCGTGCGGTCCGACATGGGCACCGGTGCGGGAGAAGGAACAGGTGGCGGGGCGCCAGGTGGGGGCGCGGCACCAGTCGTCTCGGTTGCATCCTGCGCGTTGACGCTCATCAGTCCTCCTGGGCGTGGTGTCTCGGGTCAGCTCACAGGAGCCGCTCGCCGTGCAGAACTTGGGTCATGAACGACTGAGCCTCTTTGGGAGTCTCCGGCGCCCGGACGTTCGTGGATGGGTGCCAGGTGATCTGTACCGACGTCGAGACGTCGTTGTAGTACGGGGTCAGCGGCCGGGGAGCCGCGTCGTTGATGGAGTCGCGGATGAGCGGGGCCATCGGGAACGCCTTGCGGACCGCAGGATCGTCGTAGGCGGCGCCCTTCGCGGCCGGGTTCCCGGAGTCGACCATGTACTGGATGTTGCTCTGCAGCGAGGTCGCGCACTTCACCAGGTTCAACGCCTGGTCGGGGTACTTGGTGAACGCCCCGATGGCCAGGTCGATGCCACCCAGTGGCGGCTTGCTGGGCTGGCCCGCGACGACTCCCGGGTAGCGTGCCCACCCGATGTCGTCGACGACGGACTGCTTGAGCACTCCCTTGCCGACTTCCTCGTTCGCGGCCCCGTACACGTACGGCCAGTTGACCATGAACATGCCGCGATCGCCTTGGTATATCGAACGCGCCTCTTCTTCGGTCATGGTCGACATGGCCGGCGGTGCGGCTGCGGACCGGGCCAACCCGCCGACGACCTGAGCCGCCGCGTCACCGGCGGGAGAGGCGATCGTCGGTGTGGCGTTCTTGCCGGCCTCGACGTTGGTGATGATCTGGCCCCCGGCCGAAGTCACCAGGGCGTTGATCCACACCATGTAACCCTCGTAGCGGTTCGCCTGGACGGCGACCGTCTTGTTCTGGCTGACCGCCGCCTTGGTCATCTGGTCCCACGTAAAGGTTGGCGCCGCGGGGTCGACCCCCGCCGCGGCCACGGCCGCTTTGCGGTACCACAGCAGCTGCGTGTTGGCCCAGAACGGGGCCGCGACCAGCTTGCCTTGCCAGTACGCGGGCTGCAGCGGACCGGCGAGAACGCCGTCGGTGAACGTCGCCTCGTCCTGCTTGGCGAAGACCTTCAGGAAGCCGGCGTTGGCGAACTCCGCCACGAACGGCGGGTCGAGGCTCATGACGTCGATCGAGCTGTCCTGGGCGGCCAGCCGGCGCACGAGCTGCTCGCGCTGCTGGGAGGCGTCGTTGGGCAGCGTCTGGATGACGACCTTGTATGGGCCGTTCGCGGGAGCGCACTTCTCCGCCAAGCGCTTCTGGCCGCCGTTGTCCGGGTTGATGTACCACGTGATCGTCGGCGTGCTGCTTTGCTGAGCGCAGGACGCCAGGACAGGCAGTGCCACAGCGATGGCACTCACCATGGCCAGGCGCCTGCGCCAGCTGGGCCGTGCTGCCGGAGTCAGGGTTCGCTGCCCACCGCCCACGACGACGCCTCCTCGATGAGTGCCTCTCGATTGGTCATCATGCTCCAAGCCGGACATGTCCGCCAGACTTGACAGGGTTTATCTTGTGAGTCAGGAGTGAAAGGCGAGGTTTCGGCTGACGGCGGACAGTCCGGTATGCCGCAAGCCTCGGTAGGTGCGGAGCGTTGCCTCAGCCACGGACGGTCCGGCCCTCAGGAGGCGCCATGGCCAGCACCGAGCCGGACGGCCCGTTCGCCGACCTGCCGAAGCCGGTCCCGGCCCAGCCACTCGTCCTGGAACTGCGCATCCATGGGGTCAGCAACACGCCACCGAGCAGCATGCTCGACCTCCCCGACAGCTCGATCACCCAGGTCGACGGAGACCGGCTCGGCAGTTTCTGGGCGCCCACGCCCGAGGCGCTCGCGAAGCTGGATGAGGTCGATCGCGGTTACGTGCCGCCCGGCATACAGCGTGAGGCCTACTCGTGGGGAGGCTTGGCGCGCACGTCGATCGGCGGGACCTCGTTCGTCGGTCGGGTGTTGGCAGTCGCCGGGCGACTGGGCTGGTCGCTGCTGATCCCCTTCGGCCTCGTGAACGTGGCCTACTGGACGCGTCGGCTCGGCCAGCCGGAGCCAGCGCCGGAGGGTCGCGGTGAGTCCCCGTCATGGCGCCCCCTGACCTGGACCGCACGCGGCCATGCCGCGTCGCTGCGCTTGGCAGCGCTGCTCATGACCATGGTCACGGCGATCACGGCGGCCGTCCTCAGTATGGACTTCCTTGGCGTGCAATGCTTCTCCGGCACGTCAGCGCGATGCTCGAGACTGCCGGGCTGGACGGACTTCCTCTATGCGTGGCCACTGAGCCGACGGCTGGCGCTGCTCAGCTTTGTCCCCCTGCTGGTGTTCGTGTTCCTGTGGTATCTCGCCTCCCGCTCCCGCAGTCGATACGAACGGGCCACGAGGGACCAGACATACGGCGAGGGTGAAGCGCACGAGCGCACGCCCGATGCATCAATCGCACAGCCCCGGTGGCCGCTGCTGTCGACCGCGGGATTCTGGAACCACGCTGTGATCAGCAGCGCCACAGCGACGTTGCACCTGAGCGCCATCGCCACGTTCACCGCGCTCGCGACGGCATGGCACATGCGGTTCGCCGGCGCGGCGGACTGTGGCACGTTCGCCACACTGTTCTCCGACGCCTGCCGGAGCGAGACGATGCGCGCCGACCCGGCGGTCGGCAGCGGGTGGCTCATCCTGGCCTGCGTCGTGCTGCTCGCCCTCATCGTTCAGCTCGTGATGGTCCGCACCGAGGATGCTGCTGACATCAAGGGCCCCACCAGCGAGGACCTGGCTGGGATCAACCCGGTGCGGCGGGCTTTTCGCCACCCAAGGATGGTCCGCCTGGTGGCGGTCTTGTCCGCGCTGCTCTTCATGGTCCAGGTTGCAGCCCTGGCCATCGCTGACGTTCCCGGCACGGCACCTGCAGCGGCATCCACGGCAGGCGCACGGGTCTCGATGGTGGGCCTTGACGCGGCGCTGCAGGTCGTGCTGGCCCTCGAGTTGGGCGTCAGTCTCTCCGGGTTGTGCTGGCGCTACGTCGGCGGCGCCTACCCGACGGTGGCCGGAGGGGCCCTGGCTGGCGCCCTTCTCGTCTCGGGAGCCCTCCAAGGCGCTCCGGCCACCAGCGACGTGGCCACGGCATACCGATGGGTCGCGGGGCTCGTCGCTCTGGCTTCCCTCGTCGTCATCCTGCTGCCGGTGTTCCGGGCCCAGGGCGGGATGACCGGACCGGCACGCAGCCACGAGATGTGGGCGGGCGCCGCGCCCGGCGTCCTGCTGCTGCTCGCCGGACTGCTATCCATGGTGCTCTCGAGCGCGCTGGTGGTCACCGTCGGCAACGTTCTCAACGGCAATCTGTCCTCGGGCTCGCTGGCCGGCCTCCCGGAGCGCCCGTCACCGGCTGTCGGCGCGTCGTGCGCGAACGCCTGTCCGGAGCCACCTCCGTTCGCGGTGTCCGCACCCGGAGCATACGTGTGGTTCGGGGCGTTGCTCGTCGTCGCCATCGTGGGCTGCCTTGCCGTCGGCCTCGGCGCATTCGCGGTGCAGTCGGCCCGGACCACGAGAGCCGTCGTGGGACGCGCACCACTGCCCCTGGTGCAGCAGGCCGCGCCGGGGCCGATCCCCTCGCGCAGCATGCGCGGTGGCCATCAGCGCGACACGGTGCCCTCCGGCGGCCCGCTCTACCGCGCCGTGGTCACGGCCAGGGCCCAGGCGCGTCAAGCACACCGCGCTGAGAAAGCACTCGCTGTAGCCACCTACGGCGCGACGGTCGCCCTCGCGGGCGCCCTCGTCTCCACGGTCGTCCCTTCCGCAGACACCGCAGCCGTAGACCTGCTGGGCACGCTGATGGGATGGGGCATGTGGGTGCTCATCGGAGTCGGCGCCGGGCTGATGGCCGTATCCAGCGGTGGTGGCAGCCACGCCGCGCAGCGGCCCCTCGGCCTGCTCTGGGACCTGATCTGCTTCCTGCCCAGGGCTGGGCATCCGTTCGGCCCGCCGTGCTACGCCGAGCGGGTCGTCCCGGAGCTGCTCGGTCGATACCGGTGGTGGCTCACGCAGGAGGGCCGCCTCTCCGATGACGAGCAAAGCCGGACCCCCCGGACGATCCTGGTGTCAGCGCACTCGCTCGGCACGGTGCTTGCCGTGGCAACCGTCCTGGGCGCGCCACAACGGGAGTCAGTCGTGCCGAAGCTGTCCCTGCTGACCTACGGGACCCAGCTGCGGGCCTACTTCTCCCGCCTTTTCCCAGAGCTCCTGGGTCCCGAGGTGCTCGGCGTCCCGCCCTGCCGGCCCAGCGACCTCACGCAACCCGATCCGTGGCACAGCGCCCGGGGCGCCGACAATGCCCCGGACGCAGCGCTCCTGCTCGTCTACCCGTCGTCGGTGCGGGCCCAGCTCGCGGGCAGCGCCGACGCAGCGGGACGGTGGCGAAGCCTGTGGCACCTCACCGACCCGATCGGCTTTCCGGTCGGTGCCTTCCCGGCGGACCCGTTCGACACGGCAGACCGGCTCTTCGACTGGTACGCAGAGGAGGTGGACCGCACGGCATACCTCATCGAACCGCTCGGTCATAGCGACTACCCGCGCACCCTCGCCTACGCGCGGGCGGTCCAGGATCTGACCGGCATCCCCTGGTCTACCGGTCCGACTCCTTGATGGGAGCCATCAAGCTCGCCCGGGTCTATGACCGAGACCCGCGGCCGCCCGGCAAGTCCTTCCTCGTCGAGCGTCTCTGGCCGCGCGGCGTGCGCCGGGAGGATCTGCCGGAGCACTCCTGGCAAGGACGTCGTGCCGCCAACGATTGCGGAAGGTCGCCCCACGTCATGACATGCCGGACCTTGCGCATTCCGATCCTGGCCGGCGCACCTGCCCCATTTGCTGAGTCGAGGGGCCGGCCCCTCCCCCGGCAGGCTGGTCAGCGAAGGCTGGCACCGTTGCTGGCGATGACGTCGCGGTACCAGTGGAAGGACTTCTTCGGGTACCGCTGCAGGGTCCCCGAGCCGTCGTCGTTGCGGTCGACGTAGATGACGCCATAGCGCTTGCTCATCTGGGCCGTCGAGGCGCTGACCAGGTCGATGCAGCCCCATGCGGTGTACCCAAGGAGCTCGACGCCATCGGCGAGCGCCTCGCGAGCCTGGACCAGATGGTCGTTGAGGTAGGCGATGCGGTAGTCGTCCAGGACCGTCTTGGTCCCGTCGACCTCCACCAGCTCGTCGACCGCGCCCAGCCCGTTCTCGACGATGAACAGCGGCTTTCGCCATCGTTCCCAGTAGTCGTTGAGCACGACGCGAAGGCCCTGCGGGTCGATGGTCCACCGCCATTCGGATGCCGGCAGCAACGGGTTGGCGGCCCCGCCGAGGATGTTGCCCTCGCCCCCCCTTCGGGACTCGTCGGCAGCCGCACACACGCTGGAGTAGTAGCTGAACGACACGAAGTCGACGGTGTTGGCGAGGATCTCGTGATCGCTGTCGGTGATCTCGAGCTGGACACCCGCGTCGCGCAGCGTCCGCAGGAAGTAGCCCGGGTACTCCCCGCGGCAGTGGACGTCGCCGAACGCGTAGTTGGCGTGGTTGGCGTGCATCGTCGCGACCACGTCGTCGGGGTGTGGGGTGAGGGGGTAGGTGGGCATCGCGAGGATCATGCAGCCGACCATGGCGTCCGGGACGACCTCGTGGGCGATCTTCGTGGCAAGCGCGCTCGCGACCAGCTCGTGGTGGACGGCCTGGTAGAGGTCGCTCGTCGACAACTGCTCCTTGGGCGTGGCGATCGCACCCGACATGAGCGGCTCTTTCAGCACCGAGTTGATCTCGTTGAAGGTCAGCCAGTGCTTCACCCGGTCGCCATAGCGCTCGAAGACGGTGCGGCAGTATCTCTCGAAGAAGCCGACGAGCTCTCGACTGGCCCAACCGTTGTACCTGCGGGCCAGCGCAAGCGGGGTCTCGTAGTGCGACAGCGTCACCAGGGGCGTGATGCCATGACGGGCGAGCTCGTCGAACACGCGGTCGTAGAACGCGAGCCCCAGCTCGTTCGGCTCGGGGTCCGCTCCGTTCGGGAAGATGCGCGACCACGCGATCGACGTGCGAAACACCGAGAAGCCCAGCTGGGCGAACAGGGCGATGTCCTCGGCATACCGGTGGTAGAAGTCGATGCCGACGAGCTTGAGGTTGTCCGGCGTGGGCACCGCTGTGGGTGGGCCGTGTATGCCGTGTGGCATCACGTCCTGGATCGACCACCCCTTGCCGTCGGTCTGGTAAGCGCCTTCGCACTGGTTGGCCGCGACGGCCCCGCCCCACAGGAAGCCGGCAGGGAACTCGCGGTCGTCAGCGACGACCTTCTGCGTCAACGGATTCGGCTCAGACCGGTTCCGGGGTGGCCACCAGCTGCCCGCGCATCTCACCGGCATACTGGTCGGCGTTCGGCCCGGCAATGAGGTGCCAGGTCGTGTCGCCCACGGGAACGAGTCCGGCGATCCCGGCTGCCTTGAGGGCGCCCTCGTCGACGGCACTGGAGTCCTTCACGACGACCCGCAGCCGGGTCTCGGCAGCCGCCTCGACCTTGGCGACGTTGTCGTGCCCGCCCAGCCCGGCGATGAAGTCCCTCGCCTTCTCGGCGGCGAGCGG
>JBIOUP010000021.1:0-7269 GCA_044867305.1 Dermatophilaceae bacterium | reverse complement strand
GCATGGGCTTGTCGGCAATGTTGAGCCCGAGGCTGAGGCGGCGGCCGTCCCCTTCGAGATCCACGACGATCGACTCATTGGTGACCCGCCGCGTGCTCACCGTGGCGTCGACGAGCCAGGGGTTGCGCCGCCGGAGCCCGATGACCCGCCGGTACAGCTCGAGGATCTTGGCACCATACGGCAGCAGCCCCTCAGGCGTGTGCGGGAACGGTGGGCGCACCGAGTCATCGCCACGCGGTTGGTCGAGCTTCTCTCCGGTGAAGCCCTGCTCATCCCCCGCGTAGATCGACGGTATGCCGGGCACGAGCAGCAGCAGCGCCACCGCGTGGCCCATGTGCCGCGGGTCGTCCAGCTTGGTCGCGATCCTCGTCACGTCGTGGTTGCCGATGAAGGTCTGCGGGCGGAAATGCGCCTGGAACTCGCTGTGCCGTTTGAGGCTCCAGGCCAGCTCGTGGAAGTTCGCGTCGTTGAGCGAGCTCCACGTCGCCTTCCACAGCTCGTACTGCGTCACCGAGTCGACGCCCGAGTCCCGGGCGAACGCCGCATAGTCGTCCTG
Organism: Dermatophilaceae bacterium; assembly: GCA_044867305.1. Lineage (GTDB taxonomy): Bacteria > Actinomycetota > Actinomycetes > Actinomycetales > Dermatophilaceae > Phosphoribacter. The sequence continues at coordinate 6,713 of JBIOUP010000021.1, read as the reverse complement.
GATCACCTCGCCGAGCAGCCAGCAGTCCGGGTAGGCGGCACGGACTCGTCCCAGGATGGCCTTCCAGACCGCCGCGCCCGGTGCGTATGCCGCGTCCAGTCGCCACCCGTCCACGCCCCGGCCCAGCCAGTGCGTCATGACGTCGACGACGTACTCAGCGACGGGCGGGTGACGAAGGTCGAGCTCGACCAGGTCGAAGCTGCCCTCGAAGACGCGAACGTACCCGTCGACCCACCGCACCCACCGCCCGGCGTCGGAGTCCGGCCCGTCCGCCAGAGCGCGCTGCACGATTTCGTGGTCGCGGCTGACGTGGTTGAAGACCCCGTCGAGCAGCAGCCGGATGCCGCGGCCCTTGGCCTCGTCCACGAGGGCAGCGAAGTCCGCGTCGTCCCCGAGTCGAGGGTCGATGCGCTTGTGGTCGAGGGTGTCGTAGCCGTGTGAAGCGGACGCGAACATCGGCCCGAGGAACAGCCCGTTGCAGCCCAGGTCGACCACGTAGTCCAGCCAGGCGACCAGGTGGTCCAGCCGGTGCTGGAGCTGCCCCGGCGGGCAGTCGGACAGGTGCGGCTCGGCCCCGACGAACCCGAGGGGGTAAAGGTGCCACCAGATGACGGTTGCTGGCCAGTCGGTCACCTGGTCAGTCGCCCGCAAGGGCGTCGATGCGCGCGAGCGCGGCCGTCCAGCGCTGCGTGAGGGCCTCCGTGTCGCCGGCCACGTGCTCGTGCCGCACGCTGACCGCGGTCTTGTCGCCGGCGGGCTGCAGATGCAGGTCGACGAGGCTGCGGGGGGCGTCCTCGGAAGCGTGCCAGGACACGCGCACCTGCTCCATCGGGTGGTAGCTGCGCCAGACGCCGTGCGTGCCGTCGGCCGCGCGCCAGTGTTCGCCCTTGCTGCCCAGCTGCGCGCCCTCGCCCAGCAGGGCCGCGGCTCCGTCGTTGGTGGTCAGGACCTTCCAGACATGGTGGATGTCATGGGAGAGGAGCGCGTTGACCTCGACGGCGCCGCCAGCACGCCCTTCCTCCTCGACCACCCCGGACTGCTGCGCTTCCGACATGCTGCCTCCTAGTCGCGGCCGCTGGACCGCGTCGCGGGTTGCCTTGCTAGCGTCCATCGCACTCCAATCCCCGCCCGAAAGCAACCTGGGCCCTCACCCACCGAAGGCCGCCAGGAAGCTGGCGAGCAGGGGACCGGCGGACTTGGAGCCCGACACGCCGTCCTCCACGTAGGCCGCGACCGCCAGGTCGCCGCGGATGGCGATCATCCACGCGTGGGTGCGTGGGGGGTTGTCACTGCCGTACTCCGCCGTGCCCGTCTTGGCCCCGCTCACTCCGCTGGGCGCCAGGACGCGACCGCTGCCCTCGGAGACGACGGAACCCATCATGGAGCGCAGGGCTTCGGCCTCGGCGGGCTGCAGCGGCGCGGCTGGAACCGGTGGCTGGGTCGCCAGCGCGCTCGTCGTCGGGCTGGGCGATGTCGCCGGTATGCCGGTCGCCGGGCTCGTCGTCGCAGCAGAGCTGGAGTTGGAGGCGCTGGCAGACGTTCCGCTGGGGGCGCTGGGCGCGCCGGCGACGCCGGACGGAGCCCCGCTCGGTGCGCCGGTGACCGCTGGCGGGATCTCCACGATGTGCGGGACCACCGCCGTGCCCTTCGCGACCGATGCTGCAACGGTCGCCATAGCCAGGGCCGACGCCTCGACCTTGCCCTGGCCGATCATCGAGGCCGCGTGTTCGGTCGAGGTCGCCTGGCTGGGCACCGACCCGACGAACGCCGGCAGGCCGAGGTCCCAGTCGACGCCAATGCCCAGGGCCGCGGCTGCATTGGCCAGGTCGGCCTGCGACACCGTGTCGTGCTGGGCGATGAACGCCGTGTTGCAGGAGTTGGCCAGCGCCGTGCGCAGGCTGATCCGGCCCAGGCGGTCAGCCGGGTAGTCGTCGTAGTTCTTGAACGGACGCCCGTCGACGATCACGGACGGGTCGCACTGGACTGGAGAGTCAGGGGTGAGGCCGGCCCGCAGCAGGGCGAGCGAGCTGACGATCTTGAACGTCGATCCGGGCGCGGCCCGCCCAGTCGTCGCCAATGCCGCGCCGTTCGTGGCCGGGCCGTTGGCCGCAGCGACAACCTCGCCGGTGGAGGCTCGGATGGCGACGAGGGAGGTCGGGACGGTCGTGGGAGCCAGGGCGGCCTCGGCCGCGGTCTGTGCTGCCGGGTCGAGGGTCGTCGCCAGCTGCCGCCCGGGCGTCGGGTCCTGGGAGAACAGCTGCCGGCTCGTCGGCCCGCCCGCTGCGTCGGTGCCGGCCGCGCGGATCTTGAGTCCCGGCATACCGGCCAAGACCGCGTCGTAGCGCTGCTGCAGCCCGGAGAGGCCGACCTGGTCGCCCGCCGCGACCTTGCCTGCCGACTTCTGGACGATCTCGCCCGTCGCCGGCCCGACCGTGCCCAGGATGGCCCGGGCAAAGCCGGCCGTCGGCGCCAGTGTGGCTGTGTCCGGGACCTGCGAGGCGCCCGGAACGCCGGCGATGGCGTCGCTCTTGCTCGTCACGATCGGGTCGTCGATGCGCACCGTGAGAGCGACCACGAAGGCCTGAGCGCCGGCCGCGGTCACCGTCTTGACGTAGGCGGGCGCGTCGATGCCGAGCAGGCCGGCGAGCGCGGCGGCAGAGGCGGCGGCCTGGTCCGGGGTGACCTTGCCCTTGTCGATGCCCATGCGGTAGACGTCCCGCGGTCCCATGAGCACCACGCCGTTGGCGCCGGTGATCGCCGCCCGTTTGGCCTGCGTGTGGTCGAGGCGCAGCTTCTCGGTCGCGGTGAGTTTGGGCTCGACGAGGGTCGGCGACCACGCGACGTGCCACGTGTCGTCCTGGGCAAGCGCGAGGGCGGCCTCGGTCGAGTAGGTCCAGTCCGTGGCGGCGTCCGAGACGTCCCACGTCCAGGCGAGCGTTGCGGTGGCCTTGTGGTCGTCGTTGCTCTTGGTCCCCACGCGGGCCACGGTGACCGTGCGCTTGGTCTGGGCCAGGTCGCCGTAGGCCGCCTGCACCGACGCCGTCGCCGCCTGCCCGGTCGCCCCATCGAACGCCACCTTGGTGAGGTCGGCATTGGTCAGGCCCTCGGCGAGCGCCGTGGCGGTGGCATCGGGGCCAGGCGTGCGGTGGATCAGCCCGCACCCCGACAGCAGCGCCGCGCCGGCGGCGAGCGCCGTCGCGGCGCTGACCACACGGCGGAGAGGCATGACCCCATTCTTGCCCGACCGGTCGACGTGCTCGCGCAGGCGGGTAGCACTGCGGGCGCGTCTGATGCTGAAGTGTTCTGTGTGCAGCCGTTCCGCACCCTGGTCAGCGGGCTGGCCTGGACGCTGGGGCTGCGGCGGATGACCACAGCGGAGCAGTCGCGGCGCGCAAACTCCTGGAGTTGTCGGTGCCTCCATGATCCATCGTTGAGCAGGCGCAAACTCCTGGAGTTGTGCCGTGGGGCAGGGCCTCGCTCTCGCTCTAGCCGCCCGGTGCCACGTCTGGGGCTCGCAGGTCGGCCAGGCTGGTGAGCACCGTCGCGACGGCGCGCGGGTCCGCCACCCGGTATGCCGCGAGGGTGGGCCCGGTGCCCACCTTGATGCCGACGTCGGCTGGGCCCAGCACGGCGAAGGCGTCCTCGTCCGTCACGTCGTCCCCGATGTACAAGATCGCGTCCGGTGTCAGCTGCTCACGTAAGGCGTTCAACGCATCGCCCTTGGTTCGGTCGACGATGCGAATCTCGACGACCTCCTTGCCGACGATCGGATGCGCGCCTGGCAGCAGCGCCGGGCCGAGCAGGGCGGCCGCCGTCGCGGACAGGGCCACGTCTCGCTCGGCCAGGCGGGTGTGCAAGGCCGCCGCCGCGGGTTTGGCCTCCAGCTCGGTCCCCGGGTGGCGCGAGCTGATGGCCTGGAGGGCCGCGGTGACCTCGTCGCGCAGGGCGACCTCAGCCGGGCTGAGCCGAAGGCCGGTGCCGGCGACCTCGGCCCCGTGGCTGGCGACGACGGTCATGGCCGGACTTGGTTGGGCCAGGGCCGTCAGGTCCGCCAGCTGCCGGCCCGAAACGATCGCCACGTGCGTCCCGTGGGCCACGCTGAGCCGTTCGAGGGCCCGGATACTGGCGGGCAGCGGCCGCGCCGCTGACCGGCGGCCCACGATCTCGGCCAGCACGCCGTCGAAGTCGACCGCAACGAGCACGCGCCCCGCCTCGGCGAACCGGTTGACCGCCGAGTGCAGCGCTGCGCTGTCGGAAGCGGGCTCGGTCGGGTATGCCGTCATGGGGCTGCCGCCGCTTCAGCGCAGGTTCGCAGGTCGGTGAGGTAGGTTTCGGCCCACCTCGTCACGTCGTGTTCGAGGACTCGTTTGCGCATCGCCCGCATCCGCCTGGCCTGCTCCCGAGCCGGCATGTGCAACGCGGCGAGAATCGCGTCCTTGAGCTGGTCGATGTCGTGCGGGTTCACGATGAGGGCCTGTTTGAGCTCGTCCGCCGCGCCGGTGAACGCGCTGAGCACCAACGCTCCGCGTTGGTCGCAGCGGCTGGCCACGTACTCCTTGGCCACCAGGTTCATCCCGTCTCGCAGAGCGGTCACGAGCATGACGTCAGCCACCTGGTACACCGCTGGCATCTGGTCGCGAGGCAGCGCGGTTCGCAGGTACTGCACCGCCGGTCGTCCGAGCGTCGAGTGGTCACCGTTGATGCGACCCACCAGCAGCTCGATGTCCTCCCTGATGCGCATGTAGGCCTCGACGCGTTCTCTGGTCGGCGTCGCGATCTGGACAAGCACGACCTTCTCGGGATCGACCTTGCCTTCGTCGAGCAGCTCCTCGTAGGCCGAGAGGCGATGGCGGATCCCCTTCGTATAGTCAAGGCGGTCCACGCCCAGCAGCACTCGCCGCGGCCCGACGTCCTTGCGTAGCCGCTGGATGCTCTTCTTCGTCTTCTCGCTCCGGGCGGCGCGGTCCATCTCGGCCGAGTCGATGCTGATCGGGTACGCCCGCGCGGTGACCGTCCTGGATTTGCCCTTGGGGTCCTTCCAGGTCAGCCGGTTGAACCTCGTCGCGACCCCAACCGACCGTCGGCAGGCGCGGAGGAAGTTGTTGGCATCCGAGACCCGCTGGAAGCCAACCAGATCCGAGCCGAGCAGGCCCTCGACCACGTGCTTGGACCACGGGAGCTGGGCATAGATCTCGTACGGCGGGAACGGGATGTGGTTGAAGTAGCCGATCCGCAGCTCGGGACGGATCGCCCGGAGCATCCGCGGTACCAGCTGCAGCTGGTAGTCCTGCACCCACACCGTCGCTCCCTGGGCCGCGACCGCCGCGGCCGCCTCCGCGAAGTGGCGGTTCACCCTGACGTACGTCGTCCACGTGGCCCGGTCGTAGACGGGTCTGGCGATGACGTCGTGGTAGAGCGGCCAGATCGTCGCGTTGGAGAACCCCTCGTAGAACTGGTCGACCTCCTCCATGGTCAGCCGCACCGGGACCAGATGCATCTTCGCGTGGTCAAAGGGCGCCTCGTCGATGTCGGCCGAGCCCGACCAGCCAACCCAGGCTCCGTTCGTCCGCCGCATTACCGGGCGCAGCGCCGTCACCAGGCCTCCGGGAGCCGGGCGCCACGTCGACGTGCCGTCCGGGGCGTCGACCCGGTCGACCGGCAGGCGGTTGGCGACAACGACCAGCTCGAAGGCGCTGTTGTCCGGCATACCCTGCTGCTCTCTGTCGGCCGATCCGTGCCTTCACCCACCGTATTCCCGCAATGCCCGGGCTATCCTCGCTAGCCCGGTTTCCAGCAGCGGCCGCGGCGTCGCGAAGTTGAGCCGCGCGAACCGATGCGCCGCCGCCCCGAAGGCGGGGCCGTCGTTGAGGGCGACTCGGGCCCGCTCGCGCAGCCATCGGGCCGGCTCGACGTCCAGGTCCAGGTCGGCGAAGTCGAGCCACTGCAGGTACGTGCCCTCGTTCGCGACGGTGCTGACGCCCGGCATGGCGTCGACCGCCTCGGCCACGAGCGCGGCGTGCTCGGCCAGGGTGGCTGTCACTTCGGCCAGCCAGGGGCCCCCATCCCGGTATGCCGCGAGGTTGGCTTCCATGCCGAGCGTGGTGACTCCGACCGTGCGCCAGTAAGGGATCCGCCGCCACCGGGCGGCGTCCTCCGGCGGTGAGGTGATCACCTGGGCGCACTTGAGACCCGGGAGGTTCCAGGCCTTGGATGCGGAGACCACCGTGATCGTGTGGGCAGCCGTCTCGGGTGAGAGGCCGGCATACGGGATGTGCGGCTCGGCGAAGGCGAGGGGAGCGTGGATCTCGTCGGCAATGACGCGCGCGCCGTGGCGCGTGACGACGTCGGCCAGCGCCAGCAGCTCCTCGAGACCGAAGACCCGGCCAAGAGGGTTGTGCGGGCTGCACAGCAGCACGGTGCGCGCGCCGGCGGCCATCGCCCGGTCGAGGGCGTCGAGGTCGATGCTCCAGCGCCCGGCGGCGCAGGGCATGGGCAGGCGCACCTGCGGGCGACCGGTCAAGGCAACGACCTGGAAGAACGGTGGGTAGGCCGGGGTGAAGATGACCACCGGGTCGTCGCGACCCGTGAAGTACTCGATGGCCAGCTCGATCCCCTGCAGGACATCTCCCAGGACGAAGACGCCGTCCGGGTCGACCGTCCAGTCGTGTGCTTGCTGCTGCCACTCGGCCACGGCCCCGGCAAGCTCGGCCATG
>JBIOUP010000020.1:0-3282 GCA_044867305.1 Dermatophilaceae bacterium | reverse complement strand
CTGATCTGTGCGGTGGCTGCGGTAGAGCCGGTGGCGCAGGAAGAACTGCACACAGCCGTCCGCCGCGTCGGCGAGCTCTGCCGCCCGGTACTCGTGTCCGCTTCGCAGGTACTCGGTGATGCCTTCCAGCACCGACACGGTGGTGTGAACCGACGAGTGGGTCGGCGGCACAGCCGCCTTGCGCCACTGGCAGTTGAACCCTCCGTCGACCACGCGCCGCTCGAGCAGCAGGTCGACGATGGGCGCCAGCGCCCCCTGCTGCGCGCCGAAGTATGCCGAGTAGTTCAGCGCCATCCCGTTCACGCACTCGTCCCGCCAGGCCGTGGCCGGCGTGGACGAACGCTTCCGGTCGCCGCGCTGCCGGTCGGCGAGGAGAAGCGCCACCGTCTCGACGGCTGCTGGCGTTCCAGGGTCGACGCCCAGGTTCTTGAGCTCGAGCAGGGTGTAGTGACTGCTCGTCCATTTCGGCTGGTAGAAGCCGCGTCCCCAATGCCCATCGGCACCCCGAGCGGCCAGCAGCGCAGCTCCGTGGCCCTCGGTGGCGATGCGCCGACGTAGATCGGGCCGACTCTCACCGCGCAGGTCGCGGGCAGTCTGGAACTGCACTGCCGCATCCCCGGACAGCAGCCAGTCGATGACCTCATGCTCGGCCACAGTGCTCACCCGCAAACCCTGCCGCACCGTGCGGCCCGTCTGACACACTGATACGTCGCCCGAAGGAGCCATCGTCCGTGTCCAAACCGCCACCTGATGCGGCACACCACCCGGGACCGCAGATGTCCCATTTCGAACGCCTCGCGTTCGCGGCGGGTGACTGCTTCGGCGGCGGCTCGGCGGCCACGATCGCGGTGCTGTATCTGTTCTACCTGACGGACATTCTCGGTTTGCCGCCCGGGCTCGCGGGGTTGACCAGTCTGGTCTCCAAGCTGTGGGACGCGCTGAACCACCCGCTCATGGGGCTCATCACCGACCGCACCCGCACCCGCTTCGGCCGTCGACGGCCGTGGATCTTCATCGGCGCCGTGCTCGTGCCTCCCGCAATGGCAGCGCTCTGGGCGCCCATCGGCGACTGGGAGTCACAGACGACCAAGCTGTGGTTCGTCATCATCGCCCACCTGGCCTGGACCACCATCGCGAGCATCGTGGCTGTTCCCTATGGCTCGTTGTCCACCGAGGTGACCACCGACCCGGCCGAGCGGAACAAGATCAACCTGTTGAGAATGCTGTTCGCGACGGTCTCTGCGGCCGGCTCGACCATGGTGATGTCGTTGCTCGTCAACGCCTTCAAGGACGGGCATCTGTCGATCCAAGCCTTGTACCTCAGCATCCTGTTCGGCTTCGGCTCGTTCTTCGCGTTGCCGATGGCCGGGGTCGCTCTCTTCACCCACGAACGCGCTCCGGTCTCGGCGCACAGCGAGCCGCTGAGCTTCCGATCCGTGACGGCTCCGCTGAGAGTGCGCCCGTTCCGGTATCTCACCTTGCTGTACCTGTGCCCGTCGCTCACCATCGACTTGGTCACAGCGGTCATTCTCTACTACGCCTTGTATGCCGTGCCCGGCCTGAACTCGACCGTCTTCCTCACCGTGTTCGTCGTCGTGACCGTCGCGATGTTCCCGGTGCTGCACTGGCTGGTGAAGCGGATGAGCAAGAACGTCATCTACTACCGCGGCATACCGATCAGCATCCTAGCCATGGCGGTCATCGCGTTCTATCCCGCTGACCAAACCGTATGGCCGGTCTACGGCTTCGCGGGCGTCCTCGCCGTTGGAGTCGGCGCGGCGCAGATCATGGTGTGGGTGATGTTCCCTGACGTCGTCGACGCCGGGGAGCTGCAACAGGGCGCCCGCAACGCCGGCTCGTTCAGCGGCTTGCTCGTCCTCGTCCGGGCGCTCGCGTCAGCCTTGGCGATCCAGATCCTCAGCCTCGTGCTCGAGTTCACCGGATACCAGCACTCCGTGCCCGGCGACCCGGCTCCGGCGCAGCCGGCGAGCGCGGTGCTGGGCATCCGGCTGGCGATGCTGTTCTCGGTGGTGCTGCTCATGGGCACTGCCTACCTGGCCGCCCGCCACTACCCACTGACCAGGCGCGCCGTACGACGCTTGGACGTCGAGCTGCACGCCGCCCGCCTGCATCGGCACGTGGTGGCCGCTGAGGGCCAGCACCAGGAGCTGACCGAGGACGACCTGCCGGTCGAGCCCTTGCCGCCGCTGGCGTCGGCTGGCGAGAAGAGTTGAGCCGAGGCCCAAGCGGACCGTGGGTCGGCCTAGCCACCCCGCGCATCTCGGGCACGGCATACCATCCCCGCATGAGCGTGGACCTGACCGGCCGGCACTTCGTCAAGGAGCTCGACTTCACCCCGCAGGAGTGGAGCGCCCTCGTCGGGCTGACCGGGCGGCTCAAAGCCGCGCGCCGGGAGGGGCAAGAGGAGCGCACCCTGCTCGGGAAGGCGATCGCGCTCGTCTTCGAGAAGACCTCCACGCGCACCAGGTGCGCCTTCGAGGTGGCGGCCTTCCACCTCGGTGCCCAGCTGACCTACCTCGATCCGCACGGCAGCCAGTTCGGCCACAAGGAGTCGGCCAAGGACACCGGGCGTGTTCTCGGGCGCCTTTACGACGGCATCGAGTTCCGCGGCTCACGTCACGAGGTCGTGGAAACCCTCGCAAGGTATGCCGGGGTGCCGGTTTACAACGGGCTCACCGACATGTGGCACCCCACGCAGTCGCTGTGCGATGTCGTGACGATGGCCGAGCACAGCGTCCAGCCGCTGGAGGCGATCTCCTTTGCGTACGTGGGCGACGCGCGGTACAACATGGGCAACTCGCTGCTCGTCGCTGGGGCTCTATCCGGCATGGACACCCGCATCGTTGCACCGAAGTCACTGTGGCCGGACGCCGAAGTGGTCGGCCAGGCCGAGCTGGTCGCCGCGCACACCGGAGGCCAGATCACCCTGACCGACGACCTTGCCGGGGTGGCTGGCGTGGATTTCCTGCACACCGATGTCTGGGTGTCCATGGGCGAGCCCGACGACGTTTGGGTAGAACGGATCGCGCTGCTCACGCCGTACCAGGTCACGACGGACCTCATGCGCTCGACCGGCAACCCGGACACCAAGTTCATGCACTGTTTGCCGGCCTTCCATGACCGCGAGACCGGTGTGGGTGAACGGGTCTACCAGCAGTACGGCCTGGAGGCGCTCGAGGTGACTGACGAGGTCTTCGAGTCGGAGCGCTCCATCGTGTTCGACCAAGCCGAGAATCGCATGCACACGATCAAGGCCGTCAT
>JBIOUP010000019.1:0-3566 GCA_044867305.1 Dermatophilaceae bacterium | reverse complement strand
GTTGCCGTCGGTCGTGCCGGTCTTGCCGGCGGCGGGACGTCCGCCGGCAAGGGCGCTTGCGCGCGCCGTGCCGTCACCCCGAAGGACGCCTTGCAGCAGACCGGTGACCTGCCGGGCGACATTCGGGTCGACCCGCTGGTCGCACTGGCTGCCCAACGCCGGGACGGGCAATGGCTGCTCGTCCTTCATGATCGAGATGATCGGCTGCGGCTCGCAGTGCTTGCCATCGTTGGCGAGGGTCTGGTAGGCGCTTGCGACCGTCATCGGGGACACCGAGTCAGCACCCAGGATGACCGCGGCGGGGAACGGCTTGATCTTGTCGCCGTTTGACTGATGCAGGCCCATGCGGTACTCGGTGTCTCGCACCTTGCAGGTGTCGCCGATCTCGGTCACCAAGCCCACGAACGCGGTGTTGATCGACCGCGCCGTCGCTTGCGCCAGGGACATGGTGCCCCCGCCCACGGTCTCGTCGTTGCGGACCCGCCACGTCGAGCCCCCCAGGCCGCATTCGCCGCCGAGCTCACGGCCGGTGTACGTCGCCGCCGAGGAGGGCCCAGCCGCCTTGGCATGCACGCTCGAGTTGGCTGATATGCCGTTCTCGATGGCGGTCACGAGGGCGAACGCCTTGATGGTCGAGCCGAACCCGAAGCCCAGGGACGCTCCGTACTTGGAGTCGACGGCGTAGTTCACCGTCGTCTCCGACGCGCTCGTGGCGTTGTTGTTGTAGTCGGTGTTCTGCACGATCGCCTTGACGGCGCCCGTCTTCGTGTCCAGGATCGCCGAAGCCGCCCCCAGTGCAGCGCTGTTGCCGACCGGGACGCGCTTGGTCAGCTCCTCTCGCGCCAGGTCCATCACGGCCGGTTCCAGCGTCGTCTGGATGGTCAGCCCGCCACGGTAGATCGCGTTGTTGCGTTCCTGCTGGGTCTTGCCGAGCACCCCGTCCAGGGAAGGGTCCTGCTTGAGCCACGCAATGACGTAGTCACAGAAGTACGGGTACCGCGAGTCCTGGCAGGAGTTCTTCGGCGTGGTCGGGTGCAGGATGTCGCTGAGCTTGACCGCACGAACGGCCTGCCAGTCGACGTCGCTGATGAGCTTGAGCTCGTGCATCCGGTCGAGCACGACGTTGCGCCGGGCGATCGCCTTCTCGGGGTAGTTGATCGGGTCGCTCGTGCCAGGGTTCTGGGTGAGCCCGGCCAACAGCGCAGCCTTGGTGAGCACGAGATCCTTGGCGCTCTTACCGAAGTAGTGCCGGGCGGCTGCCTCGACGCCGTAGGCACGGTCGCCGTAGTAGACGAGGTTGAGGTAGCCCTCGAGAATCTGGTCCTTGGTCAGCGTCTTCTCGAGCTGGATCGCATACTTGAGCTCCTGGATCTTGCGGGCGTAGCTCTGCGCCGTCACCGCTTTGGCTGTGCTGGTATCACCGGCGCGTAGTGCATTCTCCTGCAAGGTGATCTTGACGTACTGCTGGGTCAGCGTCGACCCTCCCCCGGTGACCTCTCCAGCGGAGCGGTTCGAGATGAACGCCCGCATGATGCCTTGGAGGTCGACGCCACCATGTTCGTAGAAGCGGTGATCCTCGATCGCCACTTGTGCCGTACGCATGATCGGGGAGATGCCAGCCAGCGGGACGATGATGCGGTTCTCGTCGTAGGGGGTGGCCAGCTCGGACCCATCGGCTGCCAGGATCGTGGACTGCTCGGACAACGGAGTCGTGGTGAACTCGCTCGGCAGTGAGTCGAACAGGTCTACGCCCGAGCGGGCAGTGGCGCCCGCAGCACCCACAGCAGGCATGAACAAACCTGCACTAAGCAGGCCCATCATGACCGCCGCGGCGACGAACGCCCCGAGCAGGCTCATGACCCCGGAGACGTTCGCGGTGCGTCCTGACATGGGGTCAAGGGTAACCCGGCGGGCTGACGCGACCCTGTCATGGCCCCTCACGTGGCGCAAGGTGACTAGTCATCTAGACGCGGAAACCACCCATTGGAGTCATGGTGGCTTGACGAGCGCTCCCCATAGGCTCTCCGACGAGGGCGGCTAAATGGGAGGAAACGTCCTCAATGTTGGGGAAGCAGGAAAAGGGGAGGGGCTTATCCAATGGCTCATGTCTCGTTGCGCAGTTCCATGCGCACCGACTGGGTGACCGCAGGGGCGTGTCTGGAGAGGGATCCAGACGAGCTGTTCGTACGTGGTGCTGCACAGCAGCAGGCAAAGGAAGTGTGCCAGCGGTGTCCGGTGATCGCCGAGTGTCTGGCCGAGGCGCTCGACAACCGGACCGAGTTCGGAGTGTGGGGCGGCATGACCGAGCGTGAGCGCCGGGCCCTGCTGCGCCGCAAGCCGCACATCCGCTCGTGGTGGAACATGTTCGCCGCGGCGGGTGCTGGCTGGGGGGACACGACGGCCGCCGCGAGCTAGCGGATGGCCGTGGGGGGACGGTTAGGTGCGGCCCGCGAGGGCCGCACCAATCGCCCGAAGGCCCTCGAGGTCATGCACGTCACCGGCTAGGGCCGACACCTCGACCACGGGTATGCCGGTGTGGCCGGCCGAGAACCGTCGCACGAGGTTGCGCTGACGGGCGGCAATCTCCATGAGCTGGGCGTGCAGCAGCACCGCCCGCGAAGACCCGTCGTGGCCACGCTCGTCGAGCTCCTCGGCAGCGGCCAGAGCCCGAGCGGCCGTGAGGCTGGGTGCGCTGACCCGCTGGAGCCGGTTGACGACCAGGCCGCGAGGCGGCATACCGTCGGCCGTGAGCCGCGCCGTGAAGTAGCTGGCCTCTCGCAGCGCGTCGCGCTCGGGAGCCGCCACGACCACGAAGGCCGTGCCGCGCTCTTTGAGCAGCGCGTACGTGTGGTCGGCCCGCTCCCTGAAGCCGCCGAACATGGTGTCCAGGGCCGCGACAAACGTCTGCACGTCGTGCAGCATCTCGCCACCGAGGACCAGGTTGAGCGTCCGCAGCACCAGGCCCAATCCCGCGTTGAAGATGCGCAGCCCCGCGCGTCCGGCCTTGGCCGGGGCGGAGATAAGCCTGATGAACCGTCCGTCCAGGAACGACCCCAGCCGCTTCGGGGCGTCGAGGAAGTCCAGGGCTGACCGGGACGGCGGCGTGTCGACGACGATGAGCTCCCAGGTGCGCTCGCGTTCGGCCTGGGCGCGCAGCTGCCCGAGCTTCTCCATCGCCATGTACTCCTGGGTGCCGGCGAAGGAGGAGGAGACGGCCTGGTAAAAGGGGTTGGCCAGGATCTGCTGCGCGGTATCGGGGCCGGAGTGGGCGAGCACGACCTCGTCGAAGGTCCGCTTCATATCCAGCATCATGGCGTCGAGGCGCCCGCCTGCGCTGGGGTCGATGCCTTGGACGGGGCGCGGGGTGTTGTCCAGCTCGGTCAGCCCCAGAGACTGCGCCAAGCGCCGGGCCGGGTCGATCGTCAGGACCACCACGTGACGGCCTTGCTCGGCGGCGCGCAGGGCCAGGGCTGCCGCGGTCGTCGTCTTGCCGACGCCGCCGCTGCCGCAGCACACGATGATTCGGGTATGCCGGTCGGTCAGCAGGCCGTCGATGTCCAGTCGGG
>JBIOUP010000018.1:0-10589 GCA_044867305.1 Dermatophilaceae bacterium | reverse complement strand
ACGTGGGTGCGGGCTTGACGGTAACCCATGAGTCGGTGGGAAGCGTATTCGGGGGCGCGCCGACTCTCATCCGAGCTGGCACCCCCGCTCCCCCGCCGAGTGGGCAGGAGATGCTGCTATTCGGGCTTCGAAACAGCATCTACCGCCCACTCGGGGGGCGAAGGGAATGCGTATCGGCGCGCCCGCGTTGCCCGGGAGAAGTCGTTGACACGTCATCTTCTGGAGCCGTCATGCCGGAGCGAACGCCCGTCCTGTTCCTCAGTCACGGCGCTCCGCCGCTGGCTGACGACGCTCGGTGGACCCGCGAGCTGGCCGAGTGGTCGGCTGCGCTGGCCAAGCCGGCCAGCATCCTGATGGTCTCGGCGCACTGGGAGGCGGCCCCGATTACCTTGTCGTCCACGTCCGGAGCGCCTCTGCTCTACGACTTCTGGGGCTTCCCGCAGAAGTACTACGACGTCAGGTATGCCGCGCCAGCAGCCACCGAGCTCGCGGCCACGACCGAGCGACTGCTCACCGGTTCCGGCCTCCCCACCGCTCGGGACGAGAGCCGTGGCCTCGACCACGGCGGGTACGTGCCTCTGGTCGAGATGTATCCCGAGGCTGATGTGCCCGTCGTCCAGCTGTCCCTCCCGACGCTCGAACCCGCGAGGCTGTTCGCACTCGGGCACCGCCTGGCGCCGCTGCGGGACGAGGACACCCTCATCATCGGCTCCGGCTTCACCACCCATAACCTCAGGTGGTTCCGGCCCTCGAACCCGTCTGACGGTCCGGTGCCGAGCGCCTCCGCTGAGTTCGACCACTGGGCGTCGGAGGCCATGGCCGCCCACGACATCGACGCGTTGCTCGGCTTCCGCAGTGAAGCGCCGGCCCCGGAGCTCGCGCACCCGCGAACCGAGCACTGGGCACCGCTCTACGTCGCCCTCGGCGCGGCGTACGGCAGTGGGCCGGTGACGTCGCGCTCGGTCATCGACGGCTTCTGGTACGGGCTGTCGAAGCGCTCCTGGCAGCTGGACTGATCAGCCTGCCGCCCCAGACGCGCGACGGCGCGGCCGGGGCGGCCCACAGCCACCGCGAGCGGAGGAAACCGGTTGCTACCCGGTCGTTTGAGCAACCACAACGCTCCACTCGCCGACAGGGGCGGGCGCGTCAAACGAGGCCGCTAGCTCATGCGCGCGACCCCCGGGCCGGCAGGCACCGGCATACCGTCCACGGCGTCCAGGTCGGTCGCCGCGCCGCTGAACTGGGCGGCGTAGAGCCTCGCGTAGGCGCCGTTGCGCGCAAGCAGCTGGTCGTGCGAGCCCTGTTCGACGATCTGCCCGTCCTCCATGACGAGGATGACGTCGGCGTCGCGGATGGTCGAAAGGCGGTGGGCGATGACGAACGACGTGCGGTCCGAACGCAGCGCCGCCATCGCCTGCTGGACGAGCAGCTCGGTGCGGGTGTCCACCGAGGAGGTCGCCTCGTCGAGGATGAGCAGCGCCGGGTCGGACAGGAACGCCCGCGCGATGGTCACCAGCTGCTTCTCCCCCGCGCTGAGGTTGCTCGCTTCGGCGTCCAGCATCGTGTCGTAGCCATCGGGCAGTGAGTGCACGAACCGGTCGACGTACGTTGCCCGCGCTGCCGCCACGATCTCCTCGTCACTTGCGTCCGGACGGCCGTAGGCGATGTTCTCGCGGATCGTCCCGGCGAACAGCCAGGTGTCCTGCAGCACCATCCCGACCCGGCTGCGCAGGTCCGCCCTGGTGAGGTCGCGGATGTTGACGCCGTCGAGGGTGATCCGGCCGCCGTCGAGCTCGTAGAAGCGCATGACCAGGTTGACCAGCGTGGTCTTGCCGGCACCGGTCGGCCCGACGATGGCCACCGTGTGGCCCGGGTCGACCACCAGGTCGAGATGCGCGATGAGCTGGCGGTCGGGCGAGTAGGAGAACGACACGTCCTCGAAGCGCACCTCGCCGTGTCCCGAGGCCACCTGAGCCGGGTCTGCCGGGTCGGGCTCCTGCTCGGGTGCGTCCAGGACCTCGAAGACCCGCTCGGCCGAGGCCACCCCGGACTGCAGCAGGTTCGCCATCGAGGCGACCTGGGTGAGCGGTTGGGTGAACTGGCGCGAGTACTGGATGAACGCCTGCACATCACCCAGGGAGATCTGGCCGGAGGCGACCTTGAGCCCACCGACGACGGCGATGGCGACGTAGACCAGGTTTCCGATGAACATCATGGCGGGCATGATGGTGCCGCTGATGAACTGCGCGCCGAACGCCGCCTTGAACAGCTCCTCGTTCTTGGCGTCGAACTGCGCCTGCACCTCGCGCTGGCGTCCGAACACCTTGACCAGCTGATGCCCGGTGAACGTCTCCTCGATGATGCTGTTCAGCTGGCCGGTGCTCGCCCACTGCTGGACGAACTTGCTCTGGCTCCGGCGTGCGATGCGGGTGGTGACGAGCACCGACAGGGGCAGTGTCACCAGCGCCACGAGGGCCAGCTGCCACGAGATCCAGAACATCATGGCGAGCACCGCCACGACGGTGAGCAGCGAGTTGAGCAGCTGGGAAAGCGTCTGCTGCAGCGACGTGGAGACGTTGTCCAGGTCGTTGGTGACCCGGCTGAGCAGCTCGCCGCGCGGCTGGGTGTCGAAGTAGGACAACGGCAGCCTGCCGAGCTTGGCCTCCACCGCCTCCCGCAGCCGGTACATGGTGTGCTGGACGGCGGCCTGCAGCACCCGCCCGGCGAGCCACAAGACGACGGCAGAGACGACGTAGATGCACAGCACGACGAGCAGCACCCGGCCCACGGCGGCGAAGTCGATGCCCTGCCCTGGCACGAAGTCCACACCTGAGAGCAGGTCGGCCATCTGAGCCTGTCCCTGCAGGCGCAGCCCGGCGATCACCTGCTCGCGGGTCAACCCCGCCGGCATCTGCGAGCCGAGGAAGCCGGCGAAGATCAGGTCGGTCGCGCGGCCGAGCACCTTGGGGCCAACCGAGCTGAGCAGGACCGACACCACGGTCAGCAGCACGACGACGCCGACCCGGACGCGGTCCGGCCGAAGCCAGCTCAACAGCCTGCGCGCCGACGGGCCGAAGTCCATCGACTTCTCGCCCGGCACGCCGAGCTGCATATGGGGCGGCCCAGCGGCGCGGCGCGGGCCTCGACGCGCCTCGGCCGCCTTCTCCTCGGCGGTCTTGACTCCTTCGGCGGTCATCGGGCGCTCACCTGCTCCGCTGCACGCTGGGACAGCACGATCTCCTGGTAGGTGGGGCAGGACTCGAGCAGCTCGGTATGCCGTCCGCGCCCGACCACCCGTCCGTCGTCCACAACCACGATCTGGTCCGCGTCCACGATCGTCGAGACCCGCTGCGCGACGACGAGGACGGTCGCCTCCCGGGTGACCGGCCGTAAGGCCGCGCGCAACCGGGCATCGGTCGCGACGTCCAAGGCCGAGAAGGAGTCGTCGAAGAGGTACACCTCGGGCCGGCGAACGAGCGCGCGGGCCATCGCGAGGCGCTGGCGCTGACCGCCCGAGACGTTGGTGCCCCCCTGGGCGATCGGTGCGTCCAAACCCCCGGGCATGTCTTGGACGAACTCGGCCGCCTGGGCGATGCGCAGGGCCTCCCACAGCTCGGCGTCGGTGGCTTGCGGGTTGCCGTAGCGCAGCGTCGAAGCGACGGTGCCGGAGAACAGATACGGCTTCTGCGGGACCAGCCCGATCCGCGACCACAGCACGTCCAGGTCGGCGTCCCGCACGTCGATGCCCCCGACCAGGACGCGACCGGCCGTCACGTCGAACAGCCGTGGCACCAGCCCGACCAAGGTGGTCTTGCCGGCACCGGTCGAGCCGATGACCGCGGTCGTCTCACCGGGCCGGGCTTCGAACGAGACGTCGTGCAGGACGGCGTGCGCCGCGCCCGGGTAGTGGAAGTCGACCCCGTCGAACACGACCGATGCGGGGCTGGCCAAGTCTGCGACGGCGGCGACGGACGGGTGGACGCTCGGCTCGGTCTCGACCACCGCGGTGATCCGCTCGGCCGAGACCGACGCGCGCGGGATCATCATCGACATCATCGTCGACATCATCACGGCGATGAGGATCTGCATGAGATAGGCCAGGAATGCGGTCATGTCGCCGATCTGCATCTCACCGGCGCTGATCCGGTGCGCGCCGAACCACAGCACGGCCACCGTCGAGACGTTGAGGATGAGCATGACGAGCGGGAAGACGAGGGCCATGAGCCGCCCGACCGTCAGCGCGGTGCCGGTCAGCGTCGCGTTGGCCTCGGCAAAGCGGCGCTCCTCGAACGGCTCTCGCACGAAGGCTCGCACGACCCGGATGCCGGTGATCTGCTCGCGCAGGATGCGGTTGACCGAGTCGATCGAGGTCTGCATCAGGCGGAACTGCGGCAGCATCTGACGCAGCACGAGCCCCACACCCACGGCCAGCAGTGGCACAGCCACCGCGACCAGCCAGGACAGCCCCACGTCCGTGCGCAGCGCCATGAAGACGCCACCGACCATCATGATCGGTGCCGTCACCATCATGGCCAGTCCCATGAACACGATCATCTGAATCTGCTGGACGTCGTTGGTGGTCCGGCTGATCAGTGTCGGCGCGCCGAACTGCGCCACCTCTCGGGCCGAGAAGTCGCCGACTCGGTGGAAGACCTCGGCCCGGCTGTCGCGGCCGAAAGCCATCGACGTGCGCGCGGCGAGGTATACGGCATACACAGACGCAAGAATCTGCACGATGCTGATGGCGAGCATCACTGCGCCGGTGCGCAGGATGTAGCCGGTGTCGCCCTTGGCCACCCCGTCGTCGATGATGTCGGCGTTGAGGTTGGGTAGGTACAGCGTGGCGATCGTGCTGACGAGCTGGAGCACGACGATGCCCGCGACGGTCATCCGCTGGGGCGCCAGTCGGGTAGTGAGCATTCGCCAGAGCATGAGAGGTGCGTCCTTCTTTCGGTGATGCCGGTAAGCCTGCCGGGTTACGCAGGATGAGGGTCAAGGGGTTTTGCCGGTTGCCCGGATTGCTCGTCGGCGAGCACTCCGTGCAGCAGGACGTCGGCCAGCTGTGCGGCGGTCATGGGCGACGAGTCGTTCATCGGGTGCACGGTGACCCACGACAACGTGCCGACCAGCCGCACGAGCTCGTCCAGGGGAATGCGCAGCCGGGCTGCGTCGGGTCGCAGCAGGGTAGTCACCCGTTCGGTCACGACGTGGGCCTTCGAACGCACCAATAGGTCTCGGGGGTTGCCGAGCCGGGAGCGTTCGGTCGGTTTGCCGAAGGCGACGAACACCTTCATGATCTGGCGAGCGTGCCGCTGCGCCGAGTCGATGACGGCCACCAAGCGCTGCTGCAGATCCCACGACGGGTCGATCGCGTCGAGCTCGGCCAGGTGCTCCGACGGGTCGAACGCGCTTCGGGCCGCCTCGACGAGCAGGTCCTCCTTGGACTCGAAGACGCGAAAGAGGGTGCCCTCGGCCACGCCTGCTGCCTCGGCGAGCTGGCGCGTGGTGACGTCCAGGCCGTTCGCGAGCAGCAACGGGCGAGCCGCTGCGAGGATTCGGCTGCGCCGCTGCTCGGCAGGGAGTGGCTGAGCCCGGGGTGCCATGCAGGGATGATAAGTGAGTGAGTGCTCACTCACAAGTTCGACTGGGCGGCAATTCCCGTAAAACCACCTGCACGCCATCGAAAGACCTGCCATCCTTGACCCGCGCGAGCAGCTGCCAGGCACAGTGGCCGGTCAGCGGCCGCGGGGGGGCGGCAAGGGGGCATGGCGAGTTCACTAGCGGTAGCTACGGACGTCAGAGGCGGCCCGGTGCCCGAATGCGGCTTCCTCGTGGTCGGGTTCGGCCCTGCCGGTCTGGGGGTGTTCACCGGGGCCCTCGGAATCGGCGCCTTCGACGCGCTCCTCGACGACGGCGGGTATGCCGTCGAGGTCGGCCACACGCCCGGGGCGGGGCGGCTCGGCCGCTATGCCATCCGCTCCGACAGCCATGCCGAGAGCTTCCTCGCCGCGCTGGGTGAGGACGGTTCGCCGTTGTCCGCGCTGCGGCACACCGATGCCGCCCGCCTGCTGACCCAGCTGCGCGGCAGGCCGGTGCCCATGGCCCTCGTCGCGCGCTTCCAGGTCGAGCTCGCCAAGGCCGTGACCGCCCTTGCCGCTGCACGCCAACGGACGCTGGTGCACTACGGCTGGCGGGTGACCGGAGCCCGTCGGGACGCGGGCCACTGGTTGGCCGAGCTCATGCCAAGCACCGGGCCGACCCGCTACCGCCGGCACATCCGCACCCGCTCGCTCGTGCTGGCCACCGGAGCGGCACAGAGCGACCGGGACCTGGCGGCCGTCGAGGTCGCGGGGATACGGCCCCGGCGGGTGCGGACGCATCCCACCCTTGGCTCCGATGCCGTCGTGAGCCACGGCGGCCCGCAGCTCGTGCGGGCCGCGCTCTGCGGTCTGGGGCATCCGCCTCGCGTTGTCGTCGTCGGCGCTTCGCACAGCGCGCTGGCCAGCGCACTGGTCGTTCTGCGGGTGCCCGAGCTGGAGCTCGGCGAGCACGCCATCACCATCCTGCACAACGCCCCGATGCGGCCGATGTACTCGACGCCCGAAGCGGCCCGCGCCGACGGGTTCACCGACTTCGGGTTGCCCGACATCTGCCCGCGCACCGGTCGGGTGTTGCCGCTCGCCGGGTTCCGTTCCGAGTCACGCGAGCTGCTGTGCGCCCTCGGCGGGTATGGAGGTCGCCCTGTCGAACGGCGTGTCGTGCTGCGGCATCTTGCCGACCAACGCCTCGACCGGGTCCGACGTCTGCTGCGAGACGCCGACCTGGTCATCCTTGCCACGGGGTACCGGCCGACGGGGCTGTCCCTGCGCGAGGAGGATGGCTCGCCGATTGCTCTCGGTGGCATCGAGCGCCCCGGCCCGCTCGTCGACGGCGCCTCTCAGGTCCAGGACACTGGGGGCCGGCCGGTCCCGGGCGTCTACGCCACTGGACTGAGCTCGGGCTACCCGCTCGCCGGGCGCTACGGGGAGGCGTCCTTCACCGGAGCGGCCAATGAGCTCTCGCTGTGGCAGACCGACATCGGCGCCCAGATCAGCCGGGCGGTCCTCGCATCGAGCCCAGCGGTGCCCGGAGTCGCCTGACCGGCCGCGTCGGCCACCGGGGTCCGCTCAGGCGACGAGCCCGTCGACGACCAGGGCACGCAGTGCTGGGAGCGCGGCACGCACAGCCGCGTCCTCGTCGAGGTCGAGCAGGGTGGCGATCGCCGAGATCGCCAGCCGAGCCGTCAGAGTGCCGTCGCACACACCGAACAGCGCCGCACCGATGGTGTCCAGTGGGACGGCCCGGCGCAGTCCGCCGCTCTGGCGGGCCAGGATCGAGATCGGCTCTTGCAAGCCGGGCCGGGTGTGCCGCTCTTCGGTCACATCCGGGGCACACATCCATGCCGTGTCAAGCAGGTAGCCCTCGCCGCCCTCGGCGACGGCCGTGCGGGCCCGGAGCCCGGAGTCCACGGCCTGGCCTACCCCCGGGGCCACGGCGTCAGTGAGCTCGTGCAGGTCGATCCAGACCGGTCGGTCGGTCAACGGTCGCTGCAGGGTGATGATCCCGAACCCGATGCCCTCGACGGCGCGGTCGGCGAAGTCGGCCAGCCACGCGGCATACAGCTGCTCGTACCCGGCGACGCCGCGCACGCTGCCGCTGTCGCGAGCCCACAGCTCGGCATACTGCGCCGGGTCCTGCACGTCGCGCTGGATCACCCAGGCGTCCAGGCCGGTGCCCTCCAACCACCGGCGCCAGCGCTCGCGCCAGTCCGCGCCACGGGGAATCTCCCAGTTGCCGAGGAACTGAGCGACGCCGCCCGGCTCGAGGTGCGGGCCGACCCCCCGGACCAGCGCCTCGACCAATCCATCGCCGACGAGGCCGGCATCGCGGTACTCGTAGACGGGAACCGAGTCCGAGCGAGGCGTGATGACGAAGGGCGGGTTGCTCACGACCAGGTCGAAGTGCTCGCCCTCGACCGGGTCGAGCAGACTGCCTCGTCGCAGCTCGACCTCCACCCCGTTGAGGGCGGCGTTGAACCGAGCGAAGCTCAACGCGCGCTCGGACAGGTCAGTCCCCACGACGCTGCTGCTGTGGGTGGCCAAGTGCAGGCTCTGCACCCCGCTGCCGATGCCCAGGTCGAGGGCCCGCCGGACCGGGCGGCGGATCGTCCACTCCGCGAGGGTGGTAGAGGCGTTACCGATGCCCAGGACGTAGGTCTGCGGCAGCGGGCGGCCCGTGGCGACCTCGGTCAGGTCGGAGGCGACCCACCAGCTGTGCGACTCGTCGGCATAAGGGCGCAGATCGCAGGTGGCGCGCAGGTCGGCCCCTTCGGCGCGACCCAGGCCCAAGCGCACGACCCCTTCGGCGCGTAGCCTGGGCAGGGCTCGGTCGGCGTCGTCCCAGGCGACTGGGAAGCCGAGCGCCAGGAGCCGGATGAGCACCGGGAGCGGCGCGCCCTGGTGGCGGGTCGCCAGGTCTGCGGGCAGGTGCTGCTCGCGGTGCAGCGCAGCGGCCGCCACCGGGCCGAGCGCGTCGGCGACGCCGTCCACGGTGTACCCGGCGGCGACGAGGTCGGCGCGCAGTGGCCCGATGAGGGCGGGGTCGACGAGGGGCGTGGGACTCACGAGCGACAGCGTAGGCGCCCTGACCAGGCCGCCTTCGCTGCCGGTCAGGTCAGCTACCCGCTTGCTGCGCCTGGCGGACGAGGATGTCGGTGAGCCGGGTCGGCATGGTGAGCCTCACCGACCGCGGGCCGGCCCCGGCATACCGGAGCCGGCCCTCGCCGGTGCGCAGCGAACTGCTCAGGCGTCCACGGGGGTGGCCTGGGCAGCCGTGTCGCCGCTGGTGATGGCAAGGTCACGACGCTTGGTCACGGCCACCGCCGCCACGATGATCACCACCGCGACTGCCGCGATTCCGTACTGAAGGGTCGAATTGGCACCCGAACCGATGGACACGGAGACGATCGCCGGGGCGATGAGCAGAGACACCAGGTTCATCACCTTGATGAGCGGGTTGATCGCCGGGCCGGCGGTGTCCTTGAACGGATCGCCGACGGTGTCGCCGATGACCGTGGCCGCGTGGGCGTCCGTGCCCTTACCACCGTGCGTGCCGTCCTCGACGATCTTCTTCGCGTTGTCCCATGACCCACCGGAGTTGGCCAGGAACACGGCCATGAGGCAGCCGGTGCCGATGGCGCCGGCCAGGAAGCCGGCCAAGGCCCCCACCCCGAGAGCGAAGCCCACGGCAATCGGTGTCATGGCGGCCAGCAACCCAGGTGTGGCCAGCTCGCGCAACGAGTCGCGGGTGCAGATGTCCACGACCTTGCCGTACTCCGGCTTCGCGGTGCCCTCCATGATGCCGGGAATGTCGCGGATCTGGCGGCGTACCTCGAAGATGATCGCGCCTGCGGCTCGGGTCACGGCGTTAATCGCCAGGCCGGAGAACAGGAACACGACCGAGGCCCCGAGCAGCAAGCCCACGAGGGCCGTCGGGTAGTACACGAGGAAGCGTTGGCTCAGGTCGACCAGCTCGGCCTCGCTGATGCGCCCGGCGTTCTGCAACGCGGTGCCCACGGCATCCTGGTAGGAGCCGAAGAGCGCCGTCGCCGCAAGGACCGCCGTGGCGATAGCGATGCCCTTGGTGATGGCCTTGGTTGTGTTGCCGACGGCGTCGAGGTCGGTGAGGATCCGAGCGCCTTCCTCGTCGACATCGTGCGACATCTCGGCGATGCCCTGCGCGTTGTCGGAGACCGGCCCGAAGGTGTCCATGGCGACGATGACGCCGACCGTCGTGAGCAGCCCGCAGCCGGCGAGCGCGACGAAGAACAGCGCCAGGGCTAGCGAGCCGCCCCCGAGCAGGAACGCCCCGTAGACGGCCGCGCCGATGATGATCGCGGTGTAGACCGCGGACTCCAGCCCGACGCCGATGCCCGCGAGAATGACGGTGGCCGGGCCGGTCAGCGAGGTGCGGGCCACGTCGCGGGTCGGGCGCGAAGTCGTGCCGGTGAAGTGCCCGGTGAGCCAGAGGATCACGGCCGCCAGGATGATGCCGAAGATGACCGCGAGGGACGCGCGGATGCGCAGTCCGGAGACCCCTTCGAGAGCCTGCGGGAGGTAGATGAAGGCAGCCGCCGTCGACAGAACAGCGGAGATGACCGCGGAGATGTAGAACCCACGGTTGATGGCCGCCAGCCCGCTCTCGCTGCCGCGGACCCGGGTGATGAAGACGCCGATCATGGCCGTCACGGCGCCGATCGCCGGGACGATCAGGGGGAAGACCAGCCCCTCGGACCCGAGCGCGACGGAGCCGAGGATGAGGGCAGCGACGAGGGTCACGGCATACGACTCGAACAGGTCGGCCGCCATCCCGGCGCAGTCACCGACGTTGTCACCGACGTTGTCGGCGATGGTGGCGGCGTTACGAGGGTCGTCTTCAGGTATGCCGGCCTCGACCTTGCCGACCAGGTCCGCACCCACGTCGGCGGCCTTGGTGAAGATGCCGCCGCCGACCCGCATGAACATCGCGAGCAACGCGGCGCCGAATCCGAA
>JBIOUP010000017.1:0-3503 GCA_044867305.1 Dermatophilaceae bacterium | reverse complement strand
GATGAACCAGTCGACCCGACCCCGGGAGAAGCCGGCGATGATGCCGAGTGTCGTGCCGAGGACCACGGCGAACAGCGTGGCGAGCACGGCGACCGTGAGCGACGTGGTCATCCCGGACAGGACGAGGGCGAACAGGTCGCGTCCGGTGCCCGGCTCGACGCCGAACCAGTGCTGCAAGGACACTCCCCCGAAGGGCCCCTCCGGCAACGAGCCGACGCCTTGGACGAGCTCCGGGTGGTTGCTGGCCGGGTCCAGCCAACCCAGGGCCTTGAAGAGCGGCGTCAGCGCCGAGATCAGCAGGGCAAAGACCGAGCTGCACAGGGCCACCATGGTGACCTTGTCGCGCTTGACCCGACCCCAGACGATCTGGCCGGGCGAGCGGCCCTGGACGGCAACCGCGCCGTCCATCGCCAGGTCGAGGGGAGCCTCTTCCGTGGCTGCGGACTCGCCGGGAGCGATCGTCATACCGGGAGTATCCTCACCTTCGGCCTCAGTCGCGACATATGCCAACTCAAATCCGACCCGCTGTTGCGCGCGGCAACGGTCACCATAGCCCCGCCTTCCCACATGGTGAACACCTGCACCGGACTGTCGCCGGATCGTGACCGAAGCATGCGCCATTTGCGGAGACGGGGGCAATGCCCCCTACGGCCCAGCCGCTGCCTCCTCACTCAGCGAGGTGCCTGCCGATCGCGCCGATGACCGGCAGGTCGGCAGGGAGCCAGGGCACGGCATACAGCTGCGAACGGGCCAGCCAGCGCAGCTCGTCGTGGTCCTCGAGCGTGCGCGGCGAGCCGGACGTGATCGCCGCGAGCCGAACGAGCAGGCGATAGTCCTCGCCCAGCGCCCAGGTGCGGTCGGGCCGGGGACCGGGCACGTCGCGCCCCAAGACGATGCTGACGCCCAGCTCCTCGCGGATCTCGCGATGCAGAGCCTGCTCCGGGCTCTCGCCCGGCTCGACCTTGCCGCCCGGCAGCTCCCAACCGCCGGCAAGATCCGCAGGCAAGCTGCGCCGGGCCGCGAGCAACCGGGTGGGGTGCTGCAGGTCGTCGACGATGGCGGCACCCACGACAAGGCGGGATCGCTCGGACACGGCGTCCAGGTTCGCAGAACGCAGCCGGCTTCGGCGGCACCGGCGCTGCGCTCAAGCCCAAACGGCCAGCTCGTCTGCGCGAGGCGCGACGGCGACTGCTGACCTGCGGTCGAACGTCATCACGGCCTGGTCCTGCGGTGCCCACGCTCGCCAGCCCGGGTCGCCGTCGTGCGCGAAGGCGACCCACGCTCGGTGCATCTGGTCGGCGAGCGGCTGGGGGGCGTCCGCTTGCGCCAGCGCTGCGGCGCCGATCGTGTCGAAGACGAAGCACAGCTCCAGGGCGTGGCAGGCCCCGAGACCGGCCACCGAAGTCGCCCAGGCGAACTCGTAAGCATGCACGGTGCCGGCGGCGCCGTGGTGCGCTGCAGCCAGGCGGCTGGCGGGAACCCGGAATGCCGTGTCGGTGAGGATGGCGCAGGCGATGTCGCCCGGTGACGCCTGCGGACGGTTCGCGGCATACGTTTCGACGGCGTGTGGGGGCCAGCCGCCCCGCGCCGCCAGCGCCAGCAGCCCCTCGTGCGTCAGCGCGCCCGCCACGCCGGTGAGCACCAGCCACAGGCGGAACTCCTCGCGGGTCGTCCCCACCAGAAGCGGTATGCCGGCCGCGGACCCATCGGCGATCCGGTCCAGGGGCGTCGCCGGGACGAGCTCGCGGTCGACAACCGGCATGAAGCAGGTGATGCCTTGGCCACCGCCCACGACCGTCGGACCCCACCGCTGCGGATCTGAGTCGGCCTGGTAGGCCAGGACGACCGCCGTCTGGGCTGCGGCAACTGCATCCGGGTCGAGCGCGGCGAATGCCTCGGCGGTTGCTGGTACCCCGAGCTGGGCAGCGACCTCGGCGGTCACCCGTCGGGCGTCCTCGGGCGAGCACACGGCCCTCCCACTGCCACTTTGGACGATGGCCCGGTGGAACAGGCCCCGCGCTGCGGGAGACGCCATGAGTGTTGCGACGCTCATCCCTCCCGAGGATTCCCCGAAGAGGGTGACCTGGTCCGGGTTGCCACCGAACTCGGCGACGTTGTCACGCACCCACTCCAGCGCCGCGATCTGGTCGCGCAACGCCAGATTCGTCGGGGCGCCGTCGACGACGGCGTAGCCGGGCACGCCGAGCCGGTAGTTGATCCCGACGAGCACCACGTTGTCCCGCGCGAAGGCCGACCCGTCGTAGGCGGGGATAGAGTGCGCTCCGCGCGTGAAGGCCCCGCCGTGGATCCAGACCATGACCGGCCGGTGCCCGCCCTCGGCCGGGGCCCAGACACTGAGGTTGAGGTAGTCGGCGCCCGGCACCACCGAGCTGGGCAGCACCGCGTCGAACGGCGGCGGGTATGCCGTCTGCGCGGCGGTCGGACCGTGGGCCGTCGCGTCGCGCTCACCGGCCCACGGGACAACCGGCTGCGGCGCGCGGTACCGGTCCTTGCCAGCCGCGGGCGCGGCATACGGGATACCGAAGAAGCCGTTGACCCCATCACGGCTCCAGCCGCGGACCAGCCCACCGGTAACGCGCACGACGGGACCCATCCGCTGATCCAACCAGCGCCCCCGCATCCCGGCAAAGCCAAGCGGCGAGATCACATCGATCCGTAGCAGGCGCCACTGGACGTCACCGCGAATCGATGTGATACCGGCGTCGCTCTCGATGCGCGATCACATCGACCCCGAGAGTGCGGCGGCCAGTCGATGTGATATCGCCACCGTTCTCTCACCCGTTCTCACCGCGAGAGCACCTCGACTCCCGACAGGGCGCGCCGTCGGACGTCACCGCGAATCGATGAAACACCGACGCACGTGTCACGTGGTGGCAGGCTGGGGGCCGATGGCGCAGACCTTCCACCCAGGCGAACCGCACGAACGGTCCCCGGCTGCACGGCTCAACGCCCTGCGGGCCGCCGTGCTGGGCGCCAACGACGGGATCGTCTCCACCGCCGGCATCGTCATGGGGGTTGCGGGGGCGACCAGCGAGCGCGCAACAATCCTCACCGCAGGCGTGGCCGGACTGGTCGCCGGGGCCTTGAGCATGGCAGCTGGTGAGTACGTCTCGGTGAGCACCCAACGCGACACCGAGCGGGCCCTGCTGCACCAGGAGCGCCGGGAGCTGGCCGAGATGCCCGAAGCCGAGCTGGCCGAGCTGACGGCCATCTACGAGGGGAAGGGGCTGACCCCGGAGCTCGCCGGCGAGGTTGCCGCGCAGCTGACCAGGCACGACGCGCTCGGCGCGCACGCCGAGGTCGAGCTGCAGATCGACCCGGAGAACCTCACCAGCCCGTGGCAGGCCGCGCTCGCGTCAGCGGCCTCGTTCGTCACCGGGGCCCTGCTGCCCCTGCTGGTCATCGCGCTCGTGCCCGTGCCGATGCGCCTGCAGCTCACCGTCGGAAGCGTCGTGGCTGCGCTGGCGCTGACCGGGTTTGTC